>JBAUGC010000656.1:0-6981 GCA_049679485.1 Xanthobacteraceae bacterium | reverse complement strand
CGCCACGCGCATCGATATCAGACATAAAACCGAAGCCAGTTGCCAACGGCCAATCGTATCGATCAAGCACGGCTTGCCTAAGATGAGCGGGATAGCTATGGAGGTAACAGCATTTTCGATTCTGCTCATCCATCCGCTATTGCAAGCCCCGCACGTGTTCCTTGGTTTTCGCGCTAAAGCGCTCCCCTGTTTTTGAGTCTGCGTTTGTGGTATTGGCGCAAACTCGTCGGTGCGGGAAAAAGCATCGCGGGTCTGAAAGTGCCCATGATTCTCGGGAAAATTCATCAACCGATCTAACCAATCGGCCCAAACGTGACCTTTTGTAAGTCCCGTGCGTCCGCACCAAACACATTTTCCAGCGGGCTTTGACATGGACAAAAAGCCAACGACCAAAAATGAGGAATACACGAAAGACGAAACCGCGCGCCGTGCCACAGCGGCGCTCCGCGTGGCACTTCGGACGCCACCCAAGCCGCATAAGCCTATCGAGAAAAAGAGGACGAGTCCGAAGCGTCGCGCTAAATCAGCGCCCAAGCGCTAGGAGTAGACTGCTGGCGTTGGTCGATATATTGCGCAGTGTTACTTTGGTGTCGGTAAACTCTCCAATCGCGATCAGCACGACGAATGCGATCCCGATAGCGCCCCAAGCGAAAAGCGGGCCGGCCGCCTTGTTTGCTCGAAAACGACCGAAGGCCCAGAAGATCAGCGGCAATATTCCGGGCAAGAGGAACACCGATAACGCTCCGCCAAGGAAGCTCCCCACGATGGCCGCAGCTCTCAAGTGCGGCGTGTTGGGTTGCACAAGCACCCAGAGCGCGCTGAACGTAATCGCGGCGACAAAATAGAGAGCAACGATCCAGAAGATTGCTCGGCGTGACATCGTTAGCCCCTATCCGACCCAGTAGAGAGTAGGAGATCGCAACATGGCCGATCAAGATGGCTCAGACTCCGCAACGACGGCATTCATGAAAGGCGTCAAAAGCGGAGTAGCCGATACCGTGAGCGCAGCCGCTAAGGCAGCCAGCAAAACCATGAGATCGGTAGCCGGGGCGGCCGCTGGGCCGATGGAGCCAGTCGGACTAGCAACGCTACCAGGCGAGAGTAACGACGCTTTCGGCCAATGAAAATCATAACATGCCAAAAACGCCTAAAAGCTACCTCGTGATGACAGGCCCCGGCTTAGTCGCGACTCCATCTCTTGAACGAGTTCTCCAAGCAATCGCTCAACGTGGTCGGAAACGAGTGCGACCACATGGTCGGAAAGCGCTGGATCAACGCCAGAAAATGACGCGCGTTTCAAACTCTGCCGACAAGCCTTGCGAAAAAGCTTTGCTTCCTTGACAGCATCTTCGTCGTCGCCATCATCTTCGTCTACTCGCCGAATAGTAAGTACCCATAGACAGTGCTTGAGTAAATATTCCAGAGCGACGATCCGCGCCTCAAGCTCAATCTCCTTTTCGCTCGCGGCCATGACGCGTCCTCCATAGCGGTGCATTGCGCGCTGTGGCGCTGTGGGGATTAATCTTGACCTCACAGTCAATCGTCTTCGGTGCCTTCAGATGCTCGATCCTCTGCAACCTTATCGATTGCTGGCGATGCTCCCCGTATCCATGCGGGAGCACTATCGAGGGGTAGAATTTCATAAGGCAAATGAAATTGATCGCAAGCGACAACAAGCTGCGCTAATGCGCCGGGAGATTCTTGAAAGTTTACTTGCCAGACATTCGGGCCTAACCGCCGTGTTGCTCGATTTCCTTGTGTTTTTGCAATCGCGGCGGAAAACGCGAGCCAAGTCTGATCATAATTCCCGGATGGCATTTCTACGGTCAGAATAGCGCTGTGCATTGGAGTGTCCCCATGGCCAGCAGCGCTTGACTTGAATCGCGAAACGCGAAATACAGGATTCGTGATCACAAGCCGCCGGTGCTGGCGGTTGCTTCTCGCGCCGTGGTGCCCACCACCACGGCGCGTCTATTTTAGGATGATTCGCTTTTTGTTCCGAATCGTTTTCGCCAGCGCGAAAACCGCCTCGCCTGCTGCTTGATAGTTCGCGGCTTAGTTAACAGGCCGATACGTGAGACGCTTACCCGATGCGCCTTTAATGGCGCGCGCCGCACGTTCTCCATCGCTAATGCCAAGCTTAGCGCGGTTTGAATATCTGAAATCGAACTCGGCGAGATACCGCGTCAAATGGGCTTCTGAGACGTGGTGATAAACGCCGATTACGCCACGCTTGAAAATCGAAAAGAAACCCTCGACGGTGTTGGTATAAGCGTCACCGCGACCATATTCGTTTTTCCGGTGGTTGACCGTTTCGTGACTCGCAAATTCCTCGCCGACGCGGACATAGTTCTTATCTTCGTCGGTCATCAGCCGCGACTTGCGCGATGCAGTTTGGACGATGAGCGGACGGAGCGTTTTGGAAGTCACCCGTTTGCCCTCCCCCGCATGGAATGAGCGAACGGCTCCACCGCGCTCCACAAGCGAAACGACCACCTGCTTAGTCGGCACTTTCTTGGCGTAGGCGCGGTTCTTCGACTTTCCGCCAACGACAGTTTCGTCAACCTCGACGATCTTGCCCTCGCCACCGAGCGGCGACGGGTTGGTCACTTTCATGGCTTCGCGAACGCGGTGGGCCATGAACCAAGCCGACTTGTACGTAATGCCGAGCATCCGATGAAGCTGGTGGGCGCTCACGCCCTTCTTGCTGGCGTTCATGAGGTAGAAGGCCAGTACCCATTTGCGGAGCGGGATATGGCTGCGCTCCATTGTCGTGCCGACCGTGACCGTGAAGGCTTGCGCGCAGTCGTTGCACTGAAACAGCCCGGCACGGTGGGATTTGCCCTCTAGCCTGTGGACATTGACGGAGCCGCAATGCGGACAGAACGCGCCATCCGGCCAGCGAAGCGCCTCAAGGTGCTCGCGGGCCTTATCCTCGTCGCAGAAGATCGGATTCGTGAAATCGACCGACATGGCGGCAAATCCCTTCATCTGCCGCCATCCTGTCACGGACCGGCTACTATGTCAAGTATATAAGTGCCGAAGTTTACAACGCCTCAGGAGTCAAACTAATGGCGTCTTTGAGCTAGGGCCACACGCACGAAGTGCTGTGTGGCTGGCGTTGCCGCTGTGCCAAGGCGCTAACGGGGGGGCATGTCACTAAATAGCACACCGCCTTTGCCCTTTGTGGTCTTCGGCTGTTCGACCAATGAGATCACAACCGCCTCCGGCGGCACGCCGATATTCTTTACGACGGCGGCGGTGACGTCTTTGACGAGGCCACGCTTCTCATCCATCGAGCGGCCCTCAATGAGATAGACGACGATTTCCGGCATGGACTCCTCCGTGTTGTTTGCCGGCCATAGTCGCGCATAAGTCGCGCGCGAAGGCCGGTGTGTACTTGCGTAAAGATCGGGTTCCGTACTACCCAACGTCGTCGATTGCCACAAGGGAGGGGACGATGAGACGTTCGGCTTTTGGAGCTGCGATCTTGGCGCTTGGTTTTGCCGCTTCGACCGCAGCTCGCGCTGATTTCGCCGTGATCAAATACAAGGATGGTGCTTGCCGAGTCTGGAGTGACACCAAGATGGCCCCCATGGGGATGAAGGGCAAGGATTGGTGGTGGGTCGGCAAGCCAATGAAGACCAAGGAAGCCGCCGCTAAAAAAGGCGCTTGGGCCATGAAGCACAAGAAGTGCAAAAGCTGGTCCTAACCAAGCATTCGGTCAGCTGCTGCTTTGCCGCCCGCCACGAAAGTCGCGGGCGGATTCGTTTTGAGTTCCGCTGAGACGCGGTGATCCGTCGCCTGGAACATACCGCAGGCTCCCGTCGTTGCCTGTCAGCCAGGGAGCGCATCATGAAACAATTGGCATTCGCAGTCGGCTTGTTGGTGGTAGCTCTGACCCCCGCTTCGCCCGCTCGGGCGGACTACGCCGTGATTCAATTTGGTGACGGTTTTTGCCGAATCTGGTGGGACAGCGCCGCTACGCCGTGGGGCATCGGCTGGACCAAACTTGCCATCGGTCTACCCGACCATGAGGTTGCGCGGGCAATGCTCGACAACGCCATCATCCAAGGTACTTGTCGCTAACGGCGGTCGTCTGAAATGACTGCTGACGATAACGCCGTCGTGGCGCCCGTTACACCGCGCCGGGCGTCTATGCGGTAGCGGAGCTCAAGCGGCTAGAAATCACCCCGTGCCTGGAATGGGCCGAAATCCTGGCCGCGCATCCAGGATGCTCCGTTGGGTAGAAGCGCTAACGGCGTTCTCGCGCTGCCATAAGCCTGTTCACGCGCGGCGCCGTAAACTTGCTCGCGCGGGGCGCGCCAGGTGAGACGCTGCTGCCGTTGCGGCTGTTTCTTGGCGGCTTTCTTCTGCACTGGCACTGCATCGGCAGCTATGACAGGCTCATTGGCGGGTGGCATCGACGCGACCGCCACCGGCGCCTCGGCTAGTGCCGCAACCTTAGCCGGATTTTGAGGATTAGAACGAGGGCCTGCCTCGGAAGCCGCAAGGTGTTGTAAAAGAGGCCTTCCCCGGTGATCGGTCGCGCTGCCGATTTCATGTGGCGCCTGCAGCTGTGCCACCGCAGGATCGAGGACAAATGCAGAGTCGCCCTGCTGCACCAACGTGCGCGCCGCAACCGAGGTTTCTTCGGCGGCCGGATGATCGATCAACGCGAGCACGACCGCGGCACCCGAAGTTGCGCCAATGGCGGCCGCCACCAGCGCTATTCGTGCTGTGCGCATAAAGCCGGGTGCCGGGGCGAGATACCCCCATTCCGGATTAAAGTTATCGGCGAAACGCATCTGGACCTCCGAGGCAAGCTGACCGCTTCCCTGCCCAGCCGCCGCCGGTGTGGAAACGCACCCAAACCAAGTCGGTTCCTGTATGTCGCGGCAAGGTGATCGGCGGTTCACCGGCTTCGGCCCGCCAAATTCCACCGCAATTCGTCGGCAGTTGGCCCGCGCTGCAAACGCTTAAGACGCGCTAACCAAGTTGGCCGGCGGACGCGGACTGGGATCCTCGCCGCCGATCCGGTCGCCAATCGCGCCGATCCACGTCGGGATCCCGCCGATCGCCGAAACGACCCGTTGGGTGACGGCGACGACGTGATCTTTGATCCCGATCGTCCTGGCGAGCAGCGAATGGTCTTCCACGGCCGATTTATTTTCTTCGTGCTGTTGCACGCGCCCGATCAGAAGCGCTGCACCGGTGAGCGGATGCTTGCCATGCGCCTTAGCCGCGGCTATCGCGACGGCGGACGGCCGCGAACCGGCCGGGCTTGCTCCCGGCTGCGGCTCAGCCGCACCGTCTCCGGCGTTTGCATTCGCCGTCAGCTGCTTCTTTTCGTCGGCAATGCGCGCCCGGACGAAGCTCACAATCAAGCCGTGCTCGTCGCGCAGAAGCTGCATCATCTCCGCCGAGGCGGGAGCGGCCGGCGCGGCAACCCGCTCCTGCCCCCAACCCAACTGCAGATGGGTAAAAAGGAAGCCACCGATGATGCTTGCCAGCGCCGCCGGCAGAACGTCATGGACGACCTTGGTCAGAAGGCGCTTTGGCAATGGCATTTCGTAGCGCATCAGACTGATCTCCCGCGACCGGAATTTTTCAAACGAGCGGTTGAATTTCAAACATGCGTTATAGGCGGCGGAAGGCCCGGAAAAAGGATTTTTTGCGGCACACCGTGGATTTTAAAGCGTATAGCCGCCGCTACGCCAGCCGTCCCAAGCCGCCGATCGCCCAACCGCTGACGAGTTCGGCAAGTTGCTTGACCCCTGATTCGTCGAGCGAAACTGCGACCGGAAGCTCGGCAAGCTGCTCGCGATTGCGGATGAACACGCCGCATTGACCGATCAGCCAGATGGCAGCAAGCACCAGCGTGCGCTGGTCGGCTTCGGGCATAAAGCGGCGCACCAGATCGATCGCCAGCCCCATGAACGGAGCCGTTTCCTCGCGCATAAGCTTGCGAAAGACCGCGGTTGGACGCGCCGTTTCCCAGTTGAAAATCCGCATGTAACGGCTGACCTCGTCGCGCGCCGTAATCGGTTGCAGCTGGCGGCGAACAAATGCGCCGAGCGCCGCCTCGCGGGACATTGCGTTGGCTTCTTCGGCATGCCCGAGCTGGTCTTCGGTAAGGGCGTGAAATGCCGTCCGCAGCACTTCGCCGTACAGTCCTTCCTTGCCGGCAAAGTGGTAATTGATGGCGGCCTGGTTCACGCGTGCCTTGGCGACAATGGCGCGCACGCTGGTCGCGTCGTAGCCGCGTTCGGCAAACAGCCGCTCGGCGGCTTTGAGGATGCGCTCGCGCGTGATTTCGGACGGTCGCGTCATGGCCTTGGGCGCCTTTGGGCGTTTTTCAAACTCTTGTTCGAATTCCAAATATGGGTTTAGCGGCGCTCTTGCAACGTCCCGGCGGCCGATAGCGTAATGGGCCGCCCTTTCCGAAGCAGGCGCCCGGACCCGGAAGGCCGCGCCTGGAGGCTGCGGCCTGCTGCTCAAATGACTTGCCGCATGGCCTCCGCTATCGTCGCGGCTGATGATTGGGCCTTACCGAATCGAAGGCTACGCCATTGTCTCCGCCGACGGCATGATCGCCGATGGCGATGGAGCGATTCCAGGCAGCATTCGCAACAACGCTGACCAGAAGTTCCTGCAGACCGAGCTCGACCTCGCTGCTGTCGTCGTGCATGGCGGCCATTCACATGAAGGCGGTCCGCGCGCCGCTCGCCGCAAGCGTCTGGTCGTGACACGGCGGATTGCTTCCGTGGCGCCGGACCCATCGCATCCCAACGCGCTGTTGTGGAACCCGGCCGGAGCGACGCTCCAGGAGGCGCTCGCCAAACTCAACGTTGGTGCCGGCACCGCCGCCATCATCGGCGGTACCGAAGTTTTTGGCATGTTTTTGCCGCTCTATGACGCCTTCCACCTCACGCGCGCCGCCTTTGCCAAAATTCCGGGAGGACGACCGCTGTTTCCAGC
>JBAUGC010000655.1:0-7798 GCA_049679485.1 Xanthobacteraceae bacterium | reverse complement strand
TTTATGACCGATTCCACATCGGACGGCGCGACCGCCGGCACGGTGTCGTGGGTGACGGCGACGGCCATCGTTGTCGCCGATATGGTAGGCGTCGGCGTCTTCACCAGCCTCGGATTTCAGGTCAGTGACATACCGTCCGGCTTCTCTTTGTTACTCCTGTGGATCGTCGGCGGGGTCGTGGCGATATGCGGGGCATTCTGCTACGCGGAATTGGCTACGATGTTTCCCCGCTCGAGCGGGGAGTATAATTTTCTCCGCCGCATCTATCATCCTGCATTCGGTTTTGTAGCCGGCTGGTTGTCGGCAACTGTCGGCTTTGCGGCACCGATCGCGCTCGCGGCGATGGCGTTCGGGATCTACTTCAAATCCATAATCCCCGGCGCACCTCCACTGCTGCTCGGATTTTGCATCACCTGGCTCGCGGCACTCGTTCATCTCGGCGGCGTCAAGTTCGGCGGCGCCTATCACAATGCCTGGACCGCACTCAAGCTTGCTCTCATCGTTGTCTTTATCATCGCCGGTTTTGCGTTTGGCGATGTGCAATCGATTTCATTTGCACCGAGCGCGGCCGATCTGACCTATATCGCCGGCGCGCCATTCGCGATCAGCCTCGTTTTCGTGATGTATTCCTATTCGGGGTGGAATGCCGCGACTTATATCGTCGGCGAAGTGCGCGAACCCGCTCGCAACCTGCCGCGTGCGCTGTTCGCCGGAACCGCGATCGTCGTCGTTCTCTACGTCGCGCTCAACGCCGTCTTTCTGATCACCACCCCGATGAAGGAATTAGCCGGCCAGATCGATGTCGCTATCGTCGCCGGCAAGCATGTGTTCGGCGGACTCGGCGGCCGCGTTGTCGGCGCGGTCATCTCACTCGGGCTCGTGTCTTCAATCAGCGCCATGACCTGGATTGGTCCCCGTGTAACAATGACCATGGGGGAAGACGTGCCGATGCTGCGGCTATTCTCGCGCAAATCGAAGCGCGACGCGCCGACCATCGCCATTATCTTTCAGCTCGTGATCTCGAACCTCCTGCTGCTGACCCAGAGCTTCGAAGCGGTTTTGGATTTCATTCAGTTCAGCCTAACCTTCTGTTCATTTTTCGCTGTGCTTGGCGTGATCAAGATGCGTATCACCCACCCCAATTTGGCGCGGCCCTACCGCGCCTGGGGTTATCCGGTGACCCCGCTTATTTTCCTCGGCGTAACGTTCTTCATCATGTATTATCTTGTGGTGAATCGACCCCTGCAATCTCTCGCCGGCTTCGCCATGATGTCAGCGGGGCTTGTCATTTATTATGCATCCCGCCTCTCTTCGAATGTCGCTTCCCCCGATGTTTCACAAACGGTGTCGTAGGGTGATGTCTGCAATCATGCCTAAAATCACGGCAGCTGCTTTGATGGCGGTCATGCTGAGCTTGAGCGCGGTGCCGGCCCGCAGTGCCGATTCCGCGACGGCAAACGATACCGCGCGTTTCCTCGCCGGCATGCCGCCGGCACCGACGTCCCCGCTCGCAGGGCTGACCTCGGATCCCCACTGGCAACAGCATGCGCGCCGCTTCGATGCACTGTTTGGACGCGAGGAGAGCGCCAAGCTTTCGAAGATTCACGCATTCGCCCAGCAGCGCCTGACCGAGAAGCATGACACGCTGCTTTATATGTTCGGCGGCCCGGATTTCCTCTACGCCACTGCGTTTTTTCCAGATGCCTCAACCTACGTTCTGGCGGGCCTCGAGCAGGTCGGCGACGTTCCGCCACTGACCAACTTGTCGCGTGGCAGCCTCGACCAATCGCTGCAGAGCGTCGAGGTTTCGCTGGGGACGATTCTGAACTTCAGCTTCTTCATCACCAAGAACATGAAGACGCAATTGTACGGCGCTCCGGTCAGCGGAACGCTGCCGATCCTCTACGTCTTCCTGGCGCGTACCGGAAAGACGATCCAGGAGGTGAGCTTCGTCGGGCTTGATGAGTCGGGAAATATTTTATCGCCCGGCGTGAGGTCCGCCGCCAGGGGCGTCAAGATCGTGTTTTCGGACGGCGCTGGGACGAGAAAGACGCTTTATTACTTCGCCACGAATCTTGCGGATGACAGTATCGGACGCACCGGCATTTTGCAGTTCTGCGCCACCCTCGGCCCCGCCGACAGCTTCATCAAGAGCGCCTCTTATCTGCTGCAAACCGGCCGTTTCAACAAACTGCGCAATTTCCTGCTCGAGCATAGCGCCACGATCCTGCAGGATGACACCGGAATTCCGATCGCCTATTTCGATCCGAAGGTTTGGCGGTTCCAGGCGTTCGGCCGTTATGTCGGTCCGCTTAATATCTCAGGAGCCACCTACCAGGCCCGCATGGGGGAACTGTTCCGCAATGCCATCCCGATCGATTTCGGTGTTGGATACCGCTGGCGGACAAATGAATCGAACCTGGTGCTGGCCGAAAAGGTCGCCTACGGAACGAACGGCAGCGTGTTAGCGCCCCGTTTACCATCGGACCGCTACCCTCAAAACACGGTCCGATCAAAGCATCAGCAGCCGTCCCGAAAGCAGGTCGAAAACGCGCCTAAGCGGGTGTCGGGCTGCGGGATTCCGGGAATCTTCTCGTTTTGTTCGGCTCCCGAGACTAAAGCAAGCCAGTAGCGCGTCAAATTGGGGACATAGTCGTCGCGGAGACTGGGCGCTCGTCGGGGACGGGGACATTGCCTAATACGGTCCGAGGACCAAAGCTGCATGCGATTCGCAGGCCGGCCGCAGGGCCGGTCATGGCTGTTCGCGCGCGCCATTACGCCTCGGATTCGAAGGCGCGGCGGCTTGAACATCCGGCCCCGCGGATTGCGCCGGCGCCCAAGCCTTATGATCCCGTTCGCACTCGTTCCAAGCCAAGGAATACGCTGGCACAGCGAATAGTCCTGCTGAAGGATCGGCTGCAGCAAAACCTGCTCCACGTCTCCGCCGCCCTGTTCCTCGTAGGTTGCGCCGGCTGGTGCGCCCTTATCTGGGACCACTTCGCTGCGCCCGTTTTGGTCGAACCCGCGGCAGCGGCTTATACGGTTGCGGCGAAGACAGATACCGAGGTGGGCAAATCCGCCTCGTTTGGCGTATCGAGTTATCTGCGCATCGATCATCCACCAGCCCCGCTAACCGGCAATTATTTGGGCAGCGATGAAAGTGCGGCGCGTATCGTGGCTCGGGAATGGAAGCTCTTCACTCCCCCGAAGGTCGCCGACCGCGGCGGCATGCCGGCGAAGCGCGCAACGAAAGCACCAAGTCTAAAGTCCGCTGTACACCTCGCTTCGCTGGAGGGCGCCCCTCAATCCATCCCTGCGTTCCACCTGCCGACCAACGCCGTGCCGTCTCACGTGCGGCCGCCGATTGGCGAGCAGACAACGCTTGTCGACTTCGAAACGGCGCCCTTCCCGTATCACGGCATGATGGGCGATTCGGAGCGGCCGTTTCTGAATGCCGGCGAGGAAGGTCACCGCGGCCACGTCAGTTTCCGCGGCCACGTTTTCTGGGAGTCGGAGACATTCAGCGACGACCGCGTCCTACTGCACATTCCGCCCGGCTTCGACCCGAACTTGCCCGCGGTCATGGTAGTGTTCTTCCACGGCCACGGCGCCAATCTCGCCCGCGACGTCCGCGATCGCCAGCGGGTCCCGGCCCAAATCACCGCTTCCGGTGTCAATGCTGTCCTCGTCGCCCCGCAATTCGCCGTCGACGCCGCCGATTCAAGCGCCGGGAAATTCTGGGAGCCGAACGGCTTCAAGCGTTTCCTTGATGAGGCCGCGGTCAAGCTCGCCAGATTGTATGGCGATCCGAGGCGCGCGACGGCGTTTGCCAGAATGCCGATCGTTATCGTTGCCTATAGCGGCGGCTTCGGGCCGACCTTGTCGGTGTTGCAGCGCGGCGGCGTGAGATCGCGGGTGCATGGCGTCGTACTCCTCGATGCCCTTTACGCCGGGATCGACAAGTTCGCAGACTGGATTGCCGATAACCGATCCGCTTTCTTCGTCAGCTCTTACACACCGCATACCGCACGGCACAATGCCGATCTAGAACAGCTCCTCAGCGAACATGCGGTGCCTTTCGGTTCGGAGCTGCGGCGGAATCATCTGCAGGGCATGGTTTCCTTTCTCCCGACAGGCGACATCTCGCACCGCGATTTTGTGAACCGTGCCTGGGCTAATTATCCGATCGCCGACATTCTGGCGCGAATGGACAACTCCAGGATCGAGACCGCAGGCAACGCGTCGCCGAGATCAACGAGCGCTCTCGCTTCAAATCGCAACTGACGCAATTTCTCGGTTTAAAAAGCCACATCGACTGGCGGAAGCGCTGCGCCACTTCAGGCCGGATCACACACTCAAATAATTGCGCAATACGAACTCGTTGCCTTCGAGCTCGGCCGAGCTGCCGGTGAAGCATATCTGGCCCTTGTTGATGACATGATGGCGGTCGCCGACCGCGAGCGCGGCGCGAAGATTCTGCTCGATCAACAGGATCGCCAGCCCCGCGCTCTTCAGCGACATAATCGCCTCGATGATCGTCTGCACAATCAGCGGCGCTAAGCCCTCCGACGGTTCGTCAAGCAGCAGCAGGCTCGGGTTCAACATCAGCGCCCGGGCGATCGACAGCATCTGCTGCTCGCCGCCGGAGAGTTGAAAGCCGAGATTATGGGCGCGAGCCTGAAGGCTCGGAAACATTGCGAAGATGCGATCAAGCGTCCACGGCCCGTTGGGCGAGCGCGCGAACACTGTAAGGTTCTCGCGCACCGTCAGGCTCGGGAAGATGCCGCGTTCCTGCGGCACGAAGCCGATGCCAAGCCGCGCCACCGCGTAGGGCGGCAACGCCGAGATGTCGCGCCCGCGGAAAACGACACGGCCGGGGCGCGGCCGCAGATAGCCCATGACGGTCAGTATCGTCGTTGTCTTCCCCGCGCCGTTGCGGCCGAGAAGCGAAACGACTTCGCCCTCACCCACCGACAACGACACGCCGCGCAGGATATGACTGTCCCCGTAGAAGGCGTTGACGTCCTGCAGATCGAGCATGGTCAGGCCGCGGTTCCGAGATAGACCTCGCGAACGCGATGGTTCGCCTGGATTTCGGCCGGAGTGCCGGTGGCGAGAACCTCGCCGTAGCACAGCACCGTGATCCGGTCCGCGATCGAGAAAACCACGTTCATGTCGTGCTCGATCATCAGGATCGCGAGCGTCCGCGGCAGGCTCCCGATCAAATCGATCATACGGGCAGTCTCTGCCGGAGACATTCCCGAGGTCGGCTCATCGAGCAACAGGAGCTTGGGCTCGCCGGCAAGCGCGACCCCGATTTCGAGCTGACGTTGTTCGCCATAGGAAAGACTGCGCGCCGGCCGGGCACCGTCGCCATCGAGATGCACGCGCTGCATGAGTTCTTCGGCACGCTCGATCAAGGGACGGAAGCGTTCAATGGGCGAGAAAAAGTTCAGCGGATGACCGCGCCGGGCTTCGACGGCAAGCCGGAGATTTTCGATGACGCTCAAATTTACGAACAGATTATTGCGCTGGAACGTGCGGGCTATCCCGAAACGGCATACTCGATGCGGCGACCAGCCGGTGATGTCGGTTTCGTCGAGAAATATGCGCCCCGAGCTCGGCGGCAACTGGCCGCCGATCTGATTGATCAGGCTGGTCTTGCCGGCACCGTTGGGCCCGATGATGACATGGCGTTCGCCGGGCTCCACGGTCAGGTTGATGCGATTGGTCACGACGAGACTGCCGAACGACCGACACAATTGATCGGTGCGCAGCACGCTCATGCCGCCGGCTTCCGCGCCCGAACTTGTCGCAACGTGCCCCAAATTCCACCGGGGAAGAACAGAACGCAGGCGATGAAGACGATGCCGATGATCAGGAGCCAATGCTCGCTGTAGGAGCTGACGACGTTCTTCATCAGCAGAAACAGCCCCGCGCCGATCGCTGGCCCGATCAAGGTGCCGGCGCCACCGAGTATCGTCATGATCAGAATATCGCCCGATGCGGTCCAGTAGACCGCGTCAGGTGAGATGAAGCTGTTGAAGATGGCATAGAGGCCGCCGGCAAAACCGGCGAGCGCGCCAGCAATCGTAAAGGCCAACAGCTTGTAAGCACGCGTCGGATAGCCGATGGCCATCATGCGCGGCTCGTTCTCGCGAATGCCGACGAAGACGTGGCCAAGCGGCGCGTTAAGCAGCCGCCGCAATCCCCAATAGCTCAACAGAAAGAAAATCAGCGCCATGAAATACATCGGCGTCGTATTAGACAGATCGAAGCCGAAGAAGCCGGGCTTGTCGGCGATCGCCATGCCGTCCGAGCCGCCGGTGAGATCGCGCCATTTGAAGGCGACCGAGAACACCAGCTGGGCAAACGCCAGCGTCAACATCAGAAACGGGATGCCAGCGGTGCGAACGCAGAAAAAGCCGATGACCAGAGCCGCGAGCCCGGCAAACAGGACGCCGGCGACAACGCCGAGCCACGCATCGAGGCCAAACAAGGCACTGAGAACAGCGACGGCATAGGCGCCGCAGCCGAAGAACGCCGCGTGCCCGAGCGACATCAGGCCGGTAAAGCCGAGGAGAAGATCAAGGCTCATGGCGAAAATGCCAAAGATATAGATCTCCGAAAGCAGCGCGCGGGGATAGTTTGACACCACGAAGGGAAAGATCAGCATTGCCGCCAGCACGATAACGCCGACGATCCGCGCTCGCGTTGTCGTCGGCACACTGGTTGTGGTGACGGCAGGCGCGGCCGAGACGCCAGTATATTTGATCCCGAACAGGCCCTGAGGCCGCACCAGCAGCACGAGCGCCATCACCAGATAGATCAGAAACATCGCCATGCTCGGCAGGTAGGCCTTGCCGAAGGTGTCGGCCTCGCCGATCAACATGCTGCCGATGAAAGCGCCGCGCAGGCTGCCCATGCCACCGATGACAATGACGATAAAGGCCGGGATCATGATCTCGGCATCCATGCCCGGATAAAGCCCGATGACGGGAGCGGCCGCCACTCCGCCGAGCGCGGCGAGAGCAACGCCGGCGCCGAAAACGCCCGTAAACAACGCGGGGATGTTCGCACCCAGTCCCGCCGCCATGGCGGCGTCGTCAACGCCGGCGCGCACCATGGCTCCGAGGCGGCTCCGTTCAAGAAACAGCCAAAGCAGAAGTGCCAACGCAAAGCCAAGCGCGATCAGGAAGAGCCGATAGGCGGAGAATACCCCGTCACCGATCTGGATCGCCTGCTGCAAGGCGGATGGGGCCGCCAGGCTCAACACCGTGCGGCCCCAGATCGATTGCACGATATCGAAAAAAACAAACGTGAAACCGAAGGTCAGCAGCACCTGGTCCATATGGCCGCGGCGATAAAGCGGCCGCATGAAAAGGCGCTCCATAACAATGCCGATGATTGCCACCGCAAGCGGTGCAATCGCCATCGCCGCCCAAAAACTATGCGTCACCTGAAAGATGCTCAGCCCGAAAAAGGCCCCAAGCATGAAAAACGAGCCGTGCGCGAGACTGACGACATTCATCAGACCGAAAATGAGCGACAGGCCCGCCGCCATCAAAAACAGCAGTGCCCCGTAAACCAGCCCGTTGAGGAGCTGGGCAATGATCAGTTCCATAAATGATCCACCCGCGGCGCGACCACCGCGGCAATCAATATATCTTCTTCCCGGGGTCCTGGACTTGTTTGGCGGTGTAAAGAACAGTGCCCGCGGCCTTGCCGTCGGTTTCGACCACCTTGCAGATGTAGATGTCCTGAATCGGGTTGTGGGTTGCCGGATCGAACCGGAACG
>JBAUGC010000654.1:0-6240 GCA_049679485.1 Xanthobacteraceae bacterium | reverse complement strand
GTCTCGGACTCCTGCTGACCCCGAACGTTGTGATCATCACCTATGGCATTGAACCCGGTGCCGGCGCGGCGCTGGGCTTCCGGTTGTTGGGGCTCACGTTGATAGAGTTCGGACTTATCAACTGGTTCGTCAGGTATTCCCACGACTGGATTGCGCTGCGCGGGCTATTGATCGGCGGCACGGTCGGCTATGTTCTCGGCCTCGTAGTTTCGCTCTGGGCAACGCTCACCCACCTGATGAACTCGGGGGGCTGGGTGCTGGTTGTGACTTATGCCGTGCTGCTGCTCGGCTACCTCTATTCGCTGTGGGCCGGGACCAAAAAGTTTGCCGCCACGTAGATCGGCGGCAGATCAGCCGGCCGTTCGGCAACAGCACACCTCAGCCGCGTTCGACCGCGGCGACTTTGCCCCGCTCGATGGCAAGCGCCAGTTCGCCGCGTTTGAGCGCCAGCGCCTTTTCGCCGAACAGTTCGCGGCGCCAGCCGGCAAGCGCCGGAACGTCGGCGGCATCGTCGGCGGCAATACGCTCGAGGTCCTCGACCGTGGCGATGACCTTGGCAGCGACGTGATGCCGCTCGGAGATCATCCGCAACAGCACCTTCAGCAATTCGACGACGGCGGTGCCGTTTGCTGTGGGTTGGAAACGCACCGGCCGCGGCAAGTTTTTCATGTCGCTCGCCAGTCCGTGCTCCACGGCGGCGACGATGGCTTCGCCCCAGCGCGAACGTTCGAAGCCCTTGGGCAGCGAGCGTAGGTTCTTAAGCTTGTCGATGGTGGTGGGAGCGTGGACCGCGATATCCGCAATCACCTCGTCCTTGAGCACCCGCGAGCGCGGCACGTCGCGCGTTTGTGCCTCGCGTTCGCGCCAGGCCGCGACCTCGACGAGAACCGCGAGCTCCTTCGGCTTGCGCACCCGCGTCTTTAGCCGCTGCCAGGCATTCTCCGGGTCCATGCGGTAGGTGTCGGGTGAGGTCAGGACCTCCATCTCCTCCTGCACCCAGTCGGCACGGCCGCGCCGTCCAAGATCTTCCACGAGTGCAACATAGACGTCCCGCAGATGCGTCACGTCGGAGATGGCGTAGGAAAGCTGCGCGTCCGACAGCGGCCGCCGCGTCCAATCGGTAAAGCGGTGCGATTTGTCGAGTGCGTCGCCGGTGATGCGCTGGACGAGCTGGTCGTAGGAAATTGAATCGCCATAGCCCAGCACCATGGCCGCGACCTGCGTATCGAAGATCGGGTGCGGAATAAGCTTGGCCCTGTGCCAGACGATTTCGATGTCCTGACGCGCGGCATGAAAGACCTTCATCACCTTTTCGTCGGCCATCAGGGAGAAGAACGGCGCCAGATCGATGCCGGGCGCCAGAGCGTCGACGACCACGGCCTCGTCCGCCGTGGCCATCTGCGCGACGCACAGCAGCGGATAATACGTGGTCTCGCGCAGGAACTCGGTATCGACGGTGACGAAGGGGTGGGCCGCCATCCGCCGGCACACGGCGGCAAGTTCGGATGTTGTGGTGATTGGATGCATTGGCAAAGTGATAGCGGTCAACGGAGATTCAGTCCACGCTCCGGCCGGGTCTAACCGCCGCGGACCCGCCGCATCATGATGAACTCCCACGGGCTCGGCATGGTGCCGACCGGAACTTCGATCAGCGTCGGGCCGTCGCGGCGGGCGAAAGCGCGCCGCAGCGCCTGCCGCAGATCATCCGGAGTCTTCGCCCGCATCGCCGCGGCGCCGAAGCTTTCGGCGAAGGCAACAAAATCGGGATTGGCGAGGTCGCTGGCGATCAGGCGGTTGCCGTAGCGTTCCTCCTGGATGCGGCGGACGTTGCCGAAGGCGCCGTCGTTGAACACGATTGTCACCAGCGGAATGCGATGGCGTAGGGCGGTCGCCATCTCGTTTGCTGTGAATAGAAAACCGCCGTCGCCGCTGATCGACAGCACCGGCACGTCGCGCCGCGCGTCCTGGGCGCCGAGCGCCGTGGCGAAACCATAGCCGAGGTTGTCCTGATAGCCGGGCGAAACGTAAGTGCGCGGACGATGAACCGGAAACGCCAGCCGGGAGACAAACCCCACTTGCGTCACCTCGTCGATGAAGATGCCATCCTCGGGCAGTTCGGCGCGGATCGCCGCGAGGTACGACAGTTGCGGTTCGAGCTTGGCGAGACGCTTGCGCATCCGGGCCTGGCGCTCGCGCATGTCGTCGGCGCGCGAAGGCCGCCGCGCGTTGTGCGCCGGCAAGACGTCGAGCAGCCTGCGCAAGATTGGCGCTGCCTGTCCGACCAGCGCGACCTTAGGCTTTACGATGCGCGCGGGCTCGTCGGGATCGGCGTCGACGCGGACAATCGCCAGATCGCGGTCGACGCCCCAGTGCAGCAGCGGCATGTGCAGGTGGGTGCCGACCGCGAGCACGACGTCGGCTTCCGCCCATAGTTCGTGGCCAAGCGGCAGATTGACTGACAGCGGGTCGCGATCGTCCATGACGCCGCGCCCGCGCCGATAGGACAGGACCGGCGCTTGCAGCATCTCCGCCAGCCGTCTGACTTCGGCCGAAGCATCCTGAGTGCCGCCGCCACAGACAATCAGCGGCCTTTTGGCGGCGCCGAGGCGCTTTGCGGCAGACTTGATTGCATCTTCGTCAATCCGAGTCTTTGGTAGCGGCAACGGCGCTTGCGCCGGCGCCGGGCCGGAGCGCCCCCACACGTCGATGGCGCACTCAAGCGCCGCCGGGCCGGGCCGCCCGGTGAACATCGACTGCATCGCTTTGGCAATCAACCGCGGCGCCTCGTGCGGAGCATCGATGCGTGCCGACCAGTCCACCAGCCGCGAAATGATACCGGCCTGATCGCAGATTTCGTGGAGATAGGCAAAGCCGCAGCCGATCGCCTTCTGCGGTATTTGTCCGATCAGCGCCAGCACCGGCGCGTTCATGCCATACGCCGTGAGCAGCGCCGCGGCGGAGTTCAGCAGGCCCGGTCCGGGGACGACGCAATATGCCTGGAGTTTCCCCGTTGCCAAGGCGGCGCCAAGCGCCATGTAGGCAGCGCCCTGCTCGTGGCGGGTGTGGACAGTGCGGATTTTGTCCGAGTTCTTCGCCAGCGCATCGAAAAAGTCGTCGTTATGGACACCGGGCAGCGCATAGACGGTGTCGAGTCCATGGGCCAGGAGGGCGGCAATTGTGGCCTCCCCGGTGGTCATGGCGCGCGCGCCGGCGCTGACTTTTTTGCTTCGTTGCTTGGCCATCGGGACCCGGTCCTGGTGTGCGTTTCGCAACATGCGTTGCCGGGGCCAAACCGGCAACGAGGAACTTGCTGCGCGCCTTGACAAAGCGGCGCTTGCATGCGCTTTCCGCGTTCCGGTCGGACATCCACAGCGAGAATGCAAGCGTCAATGCACCGCTATCGCAGCCATAACTGCGGCGCGCTCAGGTCGAGCGACATCGGCAACGAGGTGCGCCTGTCCGGCTGGTGCCACCGTATCCGCGACCACGGCGGCGTGCTGTTCATCGATCTGCGCGACCATTACGGTCTCACGCAGGTCGTGGCCGATCCCGACAGTCCGGCTTTCAAGATCGCCGAAACATTGCGCTCGGAATGGGTGGTGCGCATCGACGGCAAGGTGCGGCTCCGCCCCGGCGGCACTGAGAATCCGGAACTGCCGACCGGCGCGGTCGAGGTTTACATCCGCGAGATTGAGGTTCTTGGGCGCGCCGCCGAACTGCCGATGCCGGTGTTCGGCGAGCATGATTATCCTGAAGACATCAGGCTCCGCTATCGCTTCCTCGATCTGCGCCGTGAGCATCTGCACAACAACATTATGAAGCGCGGCGAGATCATTGATTCGCTGCGGCGGCGGATGAAAGAACAGGGTTTCTTCGAATTCCAGACCCCGATCCTCACCGCCTCGTCGCCGGAAGGCGCACGCGACTATCTGGTGCCATCGCGGCTGCATCCGGGAAAGTTCTACGCGCTGCCGCAGGCGCCGCAGCAGTTCAAGCAGCTGATCATGATCTCGGGCTTCGACCGTTATTTCCAGATCGCGCCGTGCTTTCGCGACGAAGACGCCCGCGCCGACCGCTCGCCCGGCGAATTCTATCAGCTCGACATTGAAATGAGCTTTGTGACGCAAGAGGACGTATTTGCGGCTGTTGAGCCGGTGCTACGGGGAGTGTTCGAGGAATTCGGTGACGGCAAAGTGGTGACGCAAAAGTTTCCGCGTATCACCTACTATGACGCAATTACCAAGTACGGCACTGATAAGCCCGATCTCCGCAACCCTATCGTGATGCAGAATGTTTCAGAGATATTTCGCGGCTCAGGTTTCAAGATATTCGCGCGCATTCTCGAGGCCGAAGATACAGCGGTCTGGGCACTGCCAGCACCCGGCGGCGGCTCGCGCGCGTTCTGCGACCGCATAAATTCTTGGGCGCAAGGCGAGGGGCAGCCAGGCCTCGGCTATATCATCTTTGAAGATTTTCCATCTGACAGAACTGTCACTTCCAGCAAACAACTGAGTCCGGAGGAATTAAAGAACGAGCTTCGAAAGCAGTTCAATCCCAGTGGTGAGCTTGTTTTCGGAAAGGGACCAATAGCAAACAATATTGGACGAGAGAGGACCGAAGCAATTCGTGCGCAGTTCGCCCTGAAGGCTGGCGACGCCGTGTTTTTTGTTGCAGGTAGGGATGTTGACTTCATCCAATTTGCGGGAATGGCGCGTAACAAGATCGGAAATGAACTTGGCCTAGTTCAGAAAGATCGTTTTGAACTGTGCTGGATCGTCGACTTCCCTATGTATGGTTTGGATCCTGAGGAAAAGAAAATTGAATTTTCTCACAATCCATTCTCAATGCCGAACATGGATATCGATGAGTTTCTTGGCCTCGACGCAGATTGGGAAAAAGTGAAGTATGTCAAGGCGATCCAGTACGACATCGTCTGCAACGGCATCGAGCTGTCCTCCGGCGCCATCCGCAATCATCGCCCCGAGGTGATGAAGAAGGCGTTTGCCATCGCCGGCTATGACGAAAGCGTGCTGGAGCAGAAATTCGGCGGCATGCTGCACGCGCTGTCGCTCGGCGCGCCGCCACATGGCGGCATCGCGCCGGGCATCGACCGTATTGTCATGCTGCTGTGCGGCGAAGAGAATCTGCGCGAGGTCGTGTTGTTCCCGATGAACCAGCGTGCCGAAGACCTGATGATGGGCGCGCCGTCGGAGGCCACAACCAAGCAGTTGCGCGAACTGCATATCCGGATCGTCAACACCGGTTCGTCTTGAGTCGTCCCGCGTAATTTGATTCGCGACCATTCTCTGAATCACTCCGCGGCGGCAGCGAACGGCACGCCGCACAATGCCGCGACAACCGAATCATACTCGGTCTCCATCCGCTTGAAGTGCAGGAGACGAAGTATCAGGCGAACTTCGCTCAAGATCTCGAGTGATAGCCGTGTACCGCGGCCAAACGCACTGGCGATCTGGAATGCCTTGCGCTCGTCCCGCCACCATCGCTCGACCATGGCGATCGCGCCGTCGAGACTTCGTCCGGCCATCATTGCGGCCCGTGCGCCGTACCGGGCGCGTACCACGGGATGATCGGGTCCGAGCGCGATCAGCCGCTCAACTCTCATCTTGAAGCCGTTGATGGCGGCAGCATCGTCGAAGGCCGCGCCGATTTGCACGAGTGCGGCGGCCATCGCCGGCGCGGTTTCGCCGCCCAGCGTTTCGACGGCACGGCGCATGCGTCGACCATCGCGCGCGCTGCGCGGTGTGTACGCCATCGGGGCCCTTTTCAGCGAAGATTAGGTGATTGCCCATGTTGCATAAACGGGGACATTCGTCAAGCGATAATCACTATATCAGAGACGAGCCGCACATAGTCATGCGCTGTCACGAATCACGCCTTCATCAGCGACGAGCGGTTTCGTCGTTCGCCGGCGGCTTCGATCTAGGAAGGGGAGGGGTGCTTAGCTCAGAACAGCTTGAGACAGCACAGCACTTTGCCGACGATTTCCAGTTCGCCTAGCGAGGTCTCTTCGCTCGGGTGGTTTGGATTGTCGGAAATGATCTTTACCCGCGGCGGGCGTGAGGACCGGAGTACCTGCAGGCGCTTGATGACAATGCTGTTGAGCGTGTCGCGGATGGCATAAAGCCCGTCGGGCGTCGGCGTCTTGTGGCTCGTATCCACGATCACGCGTTCGCCGGAGACGATGGTCGGCGCCATGCTGTCGCCGGTGGTATCAATGAC
>JBAUGC010000653.1:0-14942 GCA_049679485.1 Xanthobacteraceae bacterium | reverse complement strand
AACATCGGCAGCGTCCACAGATACACCGGATGCTTGGCCATCCCGCAGGTGAGGACATTGCCGATCGCCAGCAGATAGGCGCCGCGATGATGATAGACGACGCCCTTGGGATCGCCGGTGGTGCCGGACGTGTAGTTCAGCGAAATCGCGTCCCATTCGTCGCGCGGCATTTGCCAGGCGAAATCCGGATCGCCTTCGCGGAGCAACTCCTCGTATTCGAGTGTGCCAAGCCGCTCGCCGGCGCCGGTGAACTCCGGGTCGTCGTAGTCGATGAGTAGCGGCTTGGCTTTGGCGCCGGCGAGTGCCTCCTTCATCACGTTGGAGAATTCGCGATCGACAATGAGCACCTTGGTTTCAGCGTGATCGAGCGTGAACGCCAGAATGGCGGCGTCGAGGCGCGTGTTCAGCGTGTTGAGCACCGCGCCGCACATCGGTACGCCGTAGTGCGCCTCAACCATTGCCGGCGTATTGGCGAGCATGACCGAGACGGTGTCGCCGCGCCTGACGCCGCGGCGGGCTAGCGCCGACGCCAATCGCCGGACGCGCGCATAGAACTGCCGGTAGTTCCAGGACCGCGCGCCGTGCACGATTGCGGTCTGGCCCGGATAGACCGCCGCAGCGCGCTCAAGGAATGAAAGCGGCGTCAGCGGCTGGAAATTCGCCGCGTTACGGTCGAGATCAGTGTCGTAAGCGATCATGATCGCGCCTCGCTCCCCACATTGAGCGTAGCGAAAGAAGGCCGACTTGATCAATGGCGGAGGCTTGATCTATGGCGCAGGCTTGGCCGATTAGCGGCGGGAAGCCGCCGCGCCGACGCCCATTCCGTAGCGTTTTTCTTTCTAACACTACTGCGTCAAAAACTCGGCGCTGCCAGCTGTGCCCTCGCCCCTTGCGGGAGCGGGCATCGCCGGCCTCTTAACAAACCAGGTCCGGTGAGGGGTCGCGGCCCAGACCCCTCACCCATCCCTGTCGTTGAAGCGCCGAGCAGCCCTCTCCCGCAAGGGGCGAGGGCACGCATACGGGCGCCCCGGAGTTTCTGACTCAGTAAGACTAAGCACCGCTCCGCTCCCTATTAATTGATGCGGCGAGCCGGGCCCTCAAACGACATGCCGCAGCCGACCGATCATTTGATCAGAGCGGGGCCGTACGATGGCAGTGTACGAAATGCGAAATGAATATCATCAGTCAAGGAAACGGTCTCGTAACCGTGACGCCCCCAGGCGATCGCAAGCGCTGGCGACGACGCAGTGCTTACACTTTCCGGCGCTGCAAAATCGTTCGCCCGATCGCCTGTGCCATCGTCAGCGGATGCATCACGATGGCTTCGATGCGGCCGACCATGCCGTCAGGCTCGTGGAAAACGCCGAGCTGATGCAGCACTGTGGCGCGGTCGTAATAAATCTTCTCGCCCGCCAGCCTATTCTCGGCGTCGAAGGTGAAAACGCCACAAAGCGGAAATTGCACCGGGCGGCCGGTCGGCGGCAGCCCGCGCCACGCGCCCAGATGATGTCCACTGATTATAACTTCCAGGAGTACCGCATCCCCGGCGACGTGGCGCTGGCGCACTTCGATAGCAAGGTCGGGCATGGCGCGAAGCAAAGTATCGTAATACGCGCGCACTGCTTCACGACCGATGTGATGATCATCCCACGGCTCCTCGTCATAGCGCGCCGATGCGCCAAAGGTGCCCATTATGCCATCGAGGTCGTGCCGGTTCTCCAGGCGGACGTGCTCCTCGACCAAAGCAAGCCTTGCCGCACACCCTCCGGCTTCAGCGATCGACATGGAGCTGTGTTTCCTTCGTTTACCCGATTGTGCAGTGACAGCCACGGAGGCGCAAGTGCGCACAAGCCTGCCGCAAACGACGGAATGCGTGCACTTCTAGAAGGTGTGCACTTCTAAATGTCGGCAGCGAGGCTGCCGTATCGAAATGTCGCTTTGGGGGGCAAACGCGTTGGTTCGGCCCGTCCACCTCAGGTCTGCTTACCTGCGGAAGGCGACCGGCACTGGCTGAACCGCATGACCCCAAAACGTCCCACAGTTACTGCCGTGACTATTAGGTTCGCGTTGGGTAGTGCCTCAGTTTGATTTTGTGGGTCGAGGATAAACGCTAACGCACTCGCGAACCGCAACGCTGCATACTTTCACGGTTCCGAACCATCGATCGGCCACTATTACGTCTCCAAAACCGTTCGCGTTTGTTGCCGCAATGCTAAACCGAAATATCCAAGCGAGTACGACAGATAAAGCAATTAGATAAGCCAACAACACTTTAGCTGTTAGCGACATTAGCTCGGCCCTCCAAGCCTCCAGGACCGTTACAATATCACCAACCGACCACAATCTGTCAGTCACGCCAGCAGCCGGTAGTGGGCTACTTTGAATTGCCACAAAGTTGATCACGCATCTCCTCGGCCATTGCCTTCAATGCCGCGTCGCGATCAGTGGAAGACATGCAACGCATAACGGCTCGAAAGTCGTTCGATTTAATTGCGATTTCAATTTCGGTATCTTCAGGCTTGCGGCCGCCAGGCAGTACAAAGCTGATTGCCAAAGCGTCTCGATCCGGTCCGCCGCTGCCTTCGACCGTCAGTCCTTTGTCTGTTTCAAAGCTATACCATTGCCTCTTAGTTAGCGGCTTTCGCCTAGCAACGCTATTTTCGAGGATGGCAAATTTGTTCTTGCGCATCTCGGACCTCACTGTGCAGCTTCCCACGCCTCCAACGTATCTACAATATCACCAATCTCCCAGAGCCGAGAAGTAACACCAGCCGCCATCGCAGGCGTGGTCCGCAACGTCTTATGGATGCGGCAAAAATTGTAATTCATGTAGTGGAGCGCGACGGAGAGGGCGTGGTTCTCGACTTTCTTGGAAAAGGCATTGGTGAGCCGAGTAAATCGGCGGCTGCTCATTCGCAGCGTGAGATTTTGGCGTTCAGCAAACGAGGTCGAAACGTGCTTCGGATCGGGGTCCCCCTCAACCCGATGTTTGACCGCGCCGATACATTCTGCCGGGCTGTATCGCTTCTCGCCTGCCGGATCGGCACCATAGATTTTGACCAGCATGGCGTAATCAACATCCGCGCCGAACGATCCTTCAATGGCTTCAAGATAGGCGCGGTGACCATCCGTCGTTATCTGAACGCGCGTCGCAAGCCGCGATGCAAGATCGTCCGTAAAGGCTATCGCAGTCTCAGAGCTGCGGTCACCGATGCGCCATGAAGGGACGAGCTTGGTATCGGCGTCAATCGCAACCCACGTCCACACGTCGCCCGCATTGGCTGGTGCGGACTTTGCGCCCGGAACGTTCTTTTGCTTGGCGTAGACGAACGACCAAATTTCGTCGAGTTGAAGCCGCTTGCATTTTAGATTGCGGAGCGTGCGGTCCTGATAATCGGCGCACGCCCGCGCGGCGTCCACGAACAGCTTGGCGGTTGTATTGAACGATACGTCCGCCAAGCGCGCCGTAGCGCGAAGGCTGTTGCCCTCGACCAGCAGGTGAAGGATTTGGGCACGCTTCTCAGCCGGGAGCTTGTTCATGCCCCCGAATATAATGAACCTTATGCTTGAGTGTCAAGCACAAAGTTCATTTCCGCCGTGCGCCAACTCGGGGACGCCTAGCCCGGGCGTTCCTCGTCTTACGCTCAGGCTCTTGCTCGACAGTAGCCGTGTCGGCCGGCGGGAACCGGCGGATGTAGACATCAGGGATCATCGTCTCGAGTGCGCCCTTCTGAGAGGGCAGCCCAGAACGGTCGCGAGCGCGAGCCGCTGTACTAGGTCGGATCAATGTATCCATGTCAGTCTTTCCCTTGCCTTGCGATTATATGGGATCACTTTCCGACTATTTTCCGCATGTCAGTCCCGATTTTATTGAGGACGCTTTCCATTCTGTCCTTGGCACCTGTAGGAAGCGATTTTGTCTCTTGACGCTTAACCAACAGTTGTTTTTTCCCGTCTTTATCGGGATTGCCCCACTGTAACGCGCAAACCCGCGTCTCGCCTCCGACGTTCGGGTCCATTACTTCTACGCCCTTGATGGTGTAGCAGACTAGCCGAATAGCGTCCTTTACGGATAGCTTTTGCGGCTCTGGCACAAAGCCATGCAGAAACAATTCGGCGTAGGCAGCGCCGCTGCCAATCGTGCCGTATCCTTCGACTTGTTCCGCAAGTCCGATTGAATGAATGTTGTAAGCTCTCAATTCTGCCGGGGCCTCGGCGTGTTCAGCCGTAGCCCCGGCAACGAGCATGGAAAGTCCAAATTCGCTTATCGGAGTACCGAAGAATTGATTTCGATCAATCGCATATTCCTTGAGCATGATCGAAACGACCGTTTCGGCGACACGTTCCACAAAATCGACAATATCGAGCTTTCGCCGTACTGTTTTTTGCGCGCTTTCAATGCCAGTGCGGCGCACTCTGTCGGCAAATTTATCAATGAAGGCCGTCATCCCAGCACCGGCTATTGCAATGGGATGCAAAAGCTCTTTGTGCTCGACGATATAGACTTTGTTTGTGAAACGCGCGACTGGGGCACCACGGCTAAACGTCGAAAGACTATCGGAAGCTAGGACGATTCCGTCCTTGCAGCATAATGCCACCCCGACTGTCATCTGCCGATTCCCCGCGCTTCTGCTTCGGCGGGAAAATTTTACCGGGGCAATTTTCGGATGTCCAACGGAATAGCGGCTTACCGGCGGTCCTTTTTGCTCCATCTTGCCTCCGCCGCAGCGCGGGCGATTTCGCTTTTTCGCTTGTCGCTCAATGCAGCAGCGCGCGCTTTGCCCCCCTTCAATCCGCCTTGGCGAGCAAATTCTGTAGCAGAGGTATCGGTCAGTGGTGTGACTTCGGCTGCTTCCCCAACAGACAAATCGACGATCAGCTTGCCGAGCTGGTTCGGGTCGCGTGGACGTTGGGGACGACGGCGGGCCATGCTCCCAGTATGATGGCTCGCGCGTATCGCGCAAGGGCGTCCGGATTTCAAACTGAGGCACTACCTCGCGTTGTGACGGCTGGTGGCGCACGGCCTTTATAGATATGTTGGCCGTGCAACCGGCCCCGAGCGCGTAGCCGACCATGACCGCGCATGCCAGCCCAGGCAGTACGCAAGCCAGCCCGCCGGTTGCCGGGCAAAAGCTCGTCAATTTGGCGCTTCAAGGTGTCGGCAGCCACGGTGCTTTCACCTGGGGAGTGCTTGACCGCCTGCTGGAGGAGGAACGGCTGGCCCTCGACGGCATCAGCGCGACAAGTGCCGGCGCCGTCAATGCCGTCGCGCTCGCCTACGGCTTGGCTGTTGGCGGACGCGAAGGGGCAAAGCGATCACTCGATCGCTACTGGCGACAATTGTCCGACATGGCATCCGCCAGCGTCTTTCAACCTTCCTTCTTCGACAAGATGTACGGAAATTTCGGTCTTGATCATTCGCCGGGCTACGTGTTCGTCGATACTCTCAGCCAAGTTTTCTCGCCCTATCAACTTAATCCACAGAACTACAATCCATTCAAAAAATTGCTCGAAGAAGTTATCGATTTTGAGGTTTTGCGCCGGCAATCAGCCGTCAAGCTGTTTCTATGCGCGACCAATGTGCGTAACGGCAAGGTGAAAATTTTTCGCTCCGACGAACTTCGCTCGGATCATGTGGTCGCGTCGTCGTGCCAGCCGCTGATGATGCATGCCGTCGAGATCGACGGCGAATTTTATTGGGACGGCGGCTTTATGGGGAATCCCGCGCTGTTTCCCGTGATCTATGCATGCGAGGCGCGCGACATCATCCTTGTTCGTCTGACGCCGAGCGAGCGGCCGGAAAACCCAACCACCCCCCGCGCCATTCTCACTCGCATGCAGGAGCTCACTTTCAATTCGTCCGTCATGCGAGAGATGCGGGTCGTCGCCTTTGTTACCAAGCTCATTGACGACGGCAAGATAGTTGACGGCAAACGGATGCTCATTCATGCGATCGACGGCGAGGACGTCATCGGCACTTTGTCAAATTCCAGCAAGTTGAACGGCGACTGGGATTTCCTGCAGCATCTTTACAAGATCGGTCGCGAACGCGCCGACCAGTGGCTGAAGTCAAACTTCGATCGCCTTGGCGTCGAAACGACCATCGATCTGCAATCCAAGTATTTGTAGCCGCGGCCACATTGCCGGGCGGAAACTGGGTTTGCGGCATAGGCCGGATGTGCGATGACGGACCATTCGACGCGCGGCAGGCTCCGTTTGCATCCTCAGTTGATCATTGCCGCAAAAATTTCTGCCGGCTACCGGCATCACGACCAAAGCATGCCCGTCGATCGCAGTGACGCCGCACTCGATCGATCCTCCGTGCACGCGTTCGGGTTATTGCTTCGATTCACGAGGCCTCAGGACGCCGCGTGCGATATAAAAATCCTCAATGAATTTCTCCGCCTCATCGGCGTTTCTAAAGCCGGCCTGAACGACGCTGAGACTTCGTAGCGCGTCGACCGCGGCGAATGTACCATCCGGCATTTCCCGAGTTATCAGCACCACGAGCGGTTCATCGGCCATTTGATCCTCCCCTGTACTCGTGACATTTCTCTGGACCTCATTGTAGCAGTTTATAGCGGCGGTGTTTCACGGCTCAGCTAGCGGCATGCGAGGTCCCGGCGTGCCCGCGCAGGGGCTGTTCAGGCCAGTGATTGGCCCGATGTCTCTTATGGACCCCATTCGCGACATGCGCGGTCGGCGGCAGCGGACAGCCACTTCTCATCTTGCCCCGAAAGCCGACGTTCGATTGCGCAGCGGCATCCGACGCGAAGGGCCAAGAGCAGGCGCGAAGCCTACCGACCCGACGCGACCGAGGAAGGCGAAAGGCAAAATCAACTGGAGACGGAGCCGGTGGTTCAACTCCGCCATAGGCAGGTTGCTACACGGGCTCAATCTCCCCCGGCCGCCAAGTCTTGTTGAACCAGGGCTCAAGCGGACCATAGAGACGCAGGAGGGTATTCCAGCCCTTGCCGGGGACGGTCTGCACCCAATTGTTTTCTTTGCCGGTCGGAGCCTTCGGTCCGAAATAGACATCCACTGAGCCATCCGCGTTGACCAGCAATCCCTTGGCCAGACTGCCGATGGCTGGGAATTGTTGATCCGTCTGTAGCATGGAGCGCGTCTGGTTGTCGTAGAGCGTGAACGACCAAAAATCCTTGGCGGGGACATTCGGCGGCAGATGCACTTTATACGTCTTGCTGCCGTCGAGGGGGTTGCCCCTGGCATCTACGAATGCACCGGCGTATTGCGAACCTTGGCCGACCATTACTGCCGCCATCGCCGGTGTGATGCCAGTGGCATAGAAAAAGAAGAAGTTTTTGGCGTCGAGGTTGACCACGCCGTTCTGCTCGAACTTATAACTGCCGCCAACGAACGGCGTGAGCCACGCACTGTTCGGGTAGTAGTAGGCGTCCTTGATCCGGGTCTCGTAGGCAAGGGAACGGGCCGTGGCATCGCCCACCGCCGCTGCCTCGTGCAGAATTTTTGTCATGCGAGCGTCAGGCGCAAAAGGTTTGCTTTTCTCAATTCCGATGGCCGCGAACACACCAAGCGTGTCAGGGTCCATGGCATCGTCTGGCTCATCCTGTATGACGCGATTGAGATATTCGAAAACGGAGTAATCGCCCGGACCGATGGTGTTGAACGCCTTGCCGGAAATATTGACGAATTTCATTTGCGGTGGGTTGGCGGCTGCGCTAAGCGGATACACCCGCAGGTCCTTTTTGACACTGTCGACGCCCGGTATCGGATCACCGTTTTTAAGGAACGTCCGGAAAAACATTAAGTTTCCAAAGGTGCGCGAACGCGCGACGAAGTAACCATCGGGGACCTCGCCCTTGTAGCCGGGCGGCAGCAGAAGATATTTCCCGCCTTTCCCCTTGTCCGGGCCGGTAATGCCGACATCAACAACCCAGCGGAACCAGGCGTCATCAATGGGGCCGAGCACCTCCGGCGGGATTTCCAACACCAACGGACCATTTCGCGTGTCCAAATAAACCAGGGTGTAAGGGGTAGTGGTGTTGGCCGTGAGGAACAGTGATTTGCTGTCTAATAGCTGCTCAGAGATTACAACGGTCTGGTTGGCAGAGCCGAACCCGGTAATGCCTTTGCGTAAACCCTCAATCGAAACGGCGGGAAGTGCAGCGAGATACGCCTGTAGGCCGCGCTGGAAGTCGAGGTTGTCATAGACTTTCTCGACGGTAGCCTTGTCGGGGAAGCCGTCGAAGAAGTTGAGTGTCCCAATGCGGGTTTCCACCTTGTCCGGCGTCGTGATGGACGCAGGAATGTTGGTAGTCATTTTCATCTTCGGTGCCGTCCGCGCATCAATCCTCTTTTCCAAACTCTTTAACCGACGTCGCAACCGATCCTGTGCACTCGCCGGTACGACTGAGGCCACGACCACAGACGTGGCGCCGAGCTTCAACGCATCTCGACGGTTCATGACATAACTCCATTGAATGGGGCGAACGGATTCTGCTCACAAAATTGTTCGGAGCACTATGCAAATCCGGTTAGTGATAACTCGGCGATTACGAAGTTGTGATCGAATTTCTGCGGAGTGCATTCTCCCAGCGGGGGCGCCCTATGCAATTTTAGATATTACCGCGACCCCTAATTCAAACTCCCAAACGCGTGCCTCGAATCATGCGCTACGAATTCACCGAGTGTGAAGAGCGGCATGGGCGGTCGCGAGGCGGACTGACCAGCGAGATTTATACGGTAAGGTCCAGACCGACCAGCAGGCAATTGGTATCGACCACGGCTATGGCAAGCTCCCAGCAAACCATCTCGCCTTCATCCAACTGGCATCCATCAGGCAATGGCTGCGCGTTAATGACTCCGGGCCCTAGAAGAAGCCCCTGGCGCCTTGCCACAGCAGCGCGACAGCGATCAGCAGCATCAGAACGTAGGCGATCTTGTAGAATTGTTCGGTCGGCGTTTTGCGCACCAGCCAAATACCGATAAAATTGCTGACGACCGCAATCGGCAGCAAGACCACCGACGTGACGAGATTGCGCGCGGAAAACTGGCCGAGCGCAAAATACGGCACGATCTTCATCAGGTTGAGAATGGCGAAGAAAATAACCGTGGTGCCGACCAGCGTGAATTTCTCGAGGCGCTGCGGCAGCATGTGGATCTGAAACGGCGGCGAGCCGACCTGCACCAAGGTGGATGTGAACCCGGACAGCGCCCCCCAGATCATCCCCATGACCGGATGCGGCCGCTGCGCCTTCGCCGACGGGCGGCCGAGATAGGCGCGCCGCCAGGTGCCGAACCACGCATGCAGGACAAAGATCAGCGCGATCGCGCCGACCGTCAGCTCGATCGTGGCATTGGACAGATAACTCGCGAATACCCATCCGGCGCCGACGCCGAACACCGAGCCGGGCAGCAGAACTTTCAGATTCCATGCGCTCCAGGCGCGGTGGTAGGTCCAGACCGAAATGGCGTCCTGGACGATGAGGATCGGCAGCAGGATGGCGGCGCCTTCGAGCGGCGGCACCACAAGCGCCAGCAGCGGCGTCGAGATCATCCCAAGACCGGCAAACCCGCCCTTCGCCAAGCCGATCAAGGTCACGGCCGGAATGGCGAGGAGATAGAACAGCGGAGTGGTGATCACTGGGGCTGCGCGGGGCCGGAAAAGAGAACGATGACATAGATCAAAGCGCGGGCATTGGCGCCAGCGTTGTGATGCATGGCGGAAATGCCGACGCGGCACGGCTTGCAAAGTCTGCTGTGCGCGGCACAGCTTGCAAAGTCTGCCGCGCGGGCATGACAATGCCTCGTGATCCGTCATCCTGAGGCGCGAACGGAGTGAGCCTCGAAGGATGACGGGAATAAGTTGGGAGAAAACGTCATGGACGCCCGTTCAAGCCGCTACCACGAGGTATACGCACGCTGGCAGCGCGATCCGCTCGGCTTTTGGGCCGAGGCGGCCGCCGATCTTGAATGGTTCGAACAGCCCAAGGTCACGTTCGATCCGAACGCCGGGATTTACGGCCGCTGGTTCCCGGGCGGGGTCTCCAACACCTGCTTCAATGCCGTCGATCGCCAGGTCAACGCCGGACGCGGTGATCAAGCCGCCATCATCTACGACTCACCGCTCGCCAACACGCACCGCACCATCACCTATCACCGCCTGATGACCGAGACCCAGGTGCTCGGCGCCATGTTGCGCGATCTCGGCGTCGGCAAGGGCGACCGCGTCATTCTCTATATGCCGATGGTGCCGGAGGCGGTGGTAGCGATGCTCGCCTGCGCGCGCATCGGCGCCGTCCACTCCGTGGTGTTCGGCGGCTTCGCCGCGCCTGAACTTGCGACCCGCATCGACGACGCCAAGCCGAAAGTGATCCTGTCGGCGAGCTGCGGCATCGAGCCGGGGCGCATCGTGCATTACAAGCCGCTGCTCGACGAAGCGATCACGCTGGCGCAGCACAAGCCGGACGCTTGCCTGATCCTCCAACGGCCCCAGGCGGAAGCCTCGCTGATCGGGGGCCGCGATCATGATTGGGCGACGATGCGCGACCACGCGCTTATTCACGCCCGCTCGGTCTACAACTGCGTGCCGGTCGCAGCCACTGACCCGCTCTACATCCTCTACACGTCGGGAACGACCGGCCGGCCCAAGGGCGTCGTGCGCGACAATGGCGGCCACATGGTCGCGCTCAAATGGTCGATGAAGAATCTCTACGGCATCGAGCCGGGCGAAGTGTGGTGGACCGCGTCCGATATCGGCTGGGTGGTCGGCCACAGCTACATTGTGTACGCGCCGCTCTTCCACGGCTGCACCTCGATCCTCTACGAAGGCAAGCCGGTCGGCACGCCCGACGCCGGCGCGTTCTGGCGCGTCATCGCCGAGCACGGCGCGCGCGCGCTGTTCACGGCGCCAACCGCATTTCGCGCCATCAAGAAAGAGGACCCCCAGGGCAAGCTGCTCGCGCAACACGATCTGTCGAAATTCCGCACGCTGTTTCTGGCCGGCGAGCGCGCCGATCCGCCGACGCTGCAATGGGCGGAAGGCCTGCTCAAGGCGCCGGTGATTGATCACTGGTGGCAGACCGAAACCGGTTGGGCGATAGCCGGCAATCCCGTCGGCCTCGGCATGCTGCCGATCAAGCACGGCTCACCGACCGTAGCGATGCCGGGATATGACGTGCGCGTTGTCGACGAGGCGTGCCACGACGTGCCGGCGAACAAGATGGGCTCGATCGTGATCAAGCTGCCGCTGCCGCCGGCGTGCCTGCCGACATTGTGGCAAGCCGACGAGCGCTTTACGGAAAGCTACCTCGCGGAATTTCCCGGCTATTACAAAACCGCCGACGCCGGCTTCAAGGACGAGGACGGCTACATCTTCGTCATGGGCCGCACCGACGACATCATCAACGTCGCCGGGCACCGGCTTTCAACGGGCGGCATGGAGGAAGTGCTCGCCTCACATCCCGACGTCGCCGAATGCGCCGTGCTCGGGATCAAGGACGAGCTCAAGGGCGAAGTGCCGTGCGGTTTCATCGTGCTTAAATCCGGCGTCAACCGGCCGCCGATCGAAATCGAGAAAGAGTGCATTGCGCTCGTTCGCGACAAGATCGGCCCGGTCGCTGCCTTCAAACTCGCCATCACCGTCGGCCGGCTGCCGAAGACACGCTCGGGCAAAATCCTGCGCGGCACGATCAAGAAAATCGCTGACGGCGAGAGCTGGACGATGCCGGCCACAATCGACGATCCGGCCGTGCTGGATGAGATCGGAACGGCGCTCAAAGGGAAGAACTTGGGAGCATAATGCACTTGGCAATCGATCGAGCACGTCCTTCCGCGAGTGCCGGGTGCTTTGAACGATTGCGATTGCCAAATCGTTTTGAAGCTAGCGGTTTGGACACCGCCAAAGGCGCGATTAACTTTCCTTAACTTGCAGGCGATCAATTTTTTTGGAGGCGACGATGCAAAGGCTTCTCTCGCTCTCTGCCGCAGCAGCGGTGCTTTCGCTCGCTTTACTTTCCATGGCGAACGCAGCGCCGGTCACTTCCGCAGATCTGTCCGGCAAAAAAATTTGCTGGAATAACGGCTCGGTCAGTTCATACGCCCGTGGCGGCAGATATTCGAACAACATGACCGGCGACGGCACCTGGTCGATGGCCGGCGGCGGCGTTCATATCCACACTGACCGCTATGATTATCTCGCGACCATGCAAAAGTCAGCGGATGGAACGTTCCGGGCCGAAATCGCGGCGGCCAACATCAAGTCGACCGGAAAATATTGCCACTGACCTCTCGAAGGTGACTTTGACTTAGCGCCTGATTTGGCATTTGCCGTCGCTTATCGCGACGGCAATCTCGCCAGCAAACGCGCAAACCGGCGCGACCGGCGGTCGTGACCGGTGCGGCGATGGTGCCGGCTCGTTACTTCGGCCGCCGCTGATAGGAATTGTAAAGATCATCATTGACCACGTAGGCCATGCCCTCCGCGGTGAGCGCGTAATCGCGGTCAAGCGTGCGCGTTTGATATTTCCATCCTGCCGGCAGCTGCAGGCGTTCGCCAAGCCGAGGCAGATCGTCGAGCGATAGTTTCGGATCGGCGATCTGCGCATAGGATTGCATCATGTAAACGTCCGCCGAAGGGGAGATCAGCTCGTAGACCGGCGCGCCAGCCCGGTAGTGGAAGACCGTCGTGCGGCGAACGTGGTTTGCTCTGTAAAACTTGTCGCCGACCGTACCCTGCCAAATCTTGGTCTTGAGCGTGGCGCGCAGTGTCATGGCAATACCACCGAACTCCGCCTTTTGACCGCTTGCCGAGGCGCCTTTCGCTTCGATGGCGTCGAGCGTCCAGTAGCGAGGCCCATTGAGCTTCACGGCGGCGACGTCGAGCTGTTTGGCCAAGGCTTTGGCGTCGAGCGCCCGCCACTGCTCTGCCGGGCAGAGATTAAGGCCGGTCGTGTTGTAGATGCTGACGAGGAATGTAAGCGCCTGGCGGGCGACGGTGACGACCTCGCAATAGCGGAGATTGCGCAGGTTCTCGATCAGCGCCGGCGTGCCGGATTGTGCGGCCGGCGCTTTCGCGGCAGATGCCGCCAAGGCCATGCAGCAAATCCCGGCGAACATCCCCGCGACGCCGGCGCCAAATTCAAACTGCGGCATCAAGCTCCTCCGCATATGCGTAACTATAACGGCGTGCTGGATGCACATCCATGGCCGGCACCATTGCCGGTGCTCCGCGTTAGACCGGCATGACCCCGCCCGCCGGACCGCTCCTTGCCTTCCTGTTTGCCTTGGCCGTTACAGGTTCGCGCCTTCCCGCAAATGCGCAGGCTGGTGCCACACCGCCGGCATCCGACGGTAAGTCAGACCAGCCGAGCACGGCGCAAGCGTTTACGGAACAGCAACCAAACGCCGACGACATCTGCCGCACGCTCGAACGGGCGGCGGCGGAGAATTCGCTTCCGGTAGAATTCTTCGCCCGCGTGATCTGGCAGGAGAGCCGCTTCAATGCCCGCGCCATAAGCCGCAAAGGCGCCGAGGGCATTGCCCAATTCATGCCGCAGACCGCGGACTGGCGCGGACTGGCGGACCCGTTCGACCCGATCGAGGCGTTACGCAAGTCCGCGAGTTATCTGCGCGACCTGCGCGACCGGTTCGGCAATCTCGGGCTTGCCGCCGCCGGCTACAATGCCGGTCCCGGCCGGGTCGGCGCCTGGCTTGCCGGCCAGCGTGGCTTGCCGAGCGAGACGCGCAATTACGTCGCGATCATCACCGGCTGGACCGCCGACGACTGGGCTTCGCCCTCGCCGCCGCAAACCGCGGAAACCACCATCCCGCAGGGCGTGCCTTGCACGCAGCTCGCCAACGTCATGCTGGCGCCGAAAGCAGAAGCGCGACGGATTGCGTCTTACATTCCGCGCTGGGGCGTCCAGCCGGTGGCGCATGTGTCCGAGAGCGAGGCTTGGGCAATCTACCGTGACGTTCAAAAACGGTTCGCTGCCTTGATTGGCGACCGCGAACCTCTGGTGCTGCACAAACAATTGCCCGGCATGGGTCCGGCGAAGCGCTACATCATCACCATCGCCGACGACAACCGTGCTCCGCTCAACAAATTATGCGACAAGCTCACGGCTGCCGGCGGGGCCTGCGTCGTGCTGCGCAACACTCGCGGATAGACAACTCGCGACGGCGTATCAGTTCAGGTTGGCGCCCGCTCGTGGCTCAATGCGAATTGCGAGACGTACCAGGTCGTGAGCCAATACAACACCCATGGAATCGGCACGATCAGGCCACACCCCACGCCGAATACCAGCGTCCGCCACAAGATCTCCAGGCCGGTGCCGGTGAAGACCAATCCTCTGGTGCCGCCTTCGATATGCCGGCACATCCATCGTATCCATGCCGCAGCAACCCAAGCCCATCCGACAATCGTGATGGCGGATATGATTATCAGAACGAACCATCCGAGCCAGACCCAGTAATTTCCGGTAAAGTTCAGCGGACCGCTTTGGCCCTCCCACACCAGATTATTCAAAACCCATTTCAAGATAAGCAGTTGGACAAACACCAACAGCGCCCAAATCAGCAACGTCAGCAACCAGGAATAGCCGATGATGTACCAGAGAAAGAGGATTCGCCACGCAACGGCGTCGATGATGTACCGGAGGTAGGGGATCAGCGCGCCCAAAATGAAGACGTACCAGATATCGAGAGGCTTTCCGGTAAACCCGACGCGTTGCCGGCCCGGAAGCTCGAGGTTTTCGAGGAACCATTTGTAGTAACTCGTCATCACCCAAGGTGCCGGGATGACGGTGAGTTGCCCGATGGCAACCAGGAGCGCGCGCCCGAACAGCGGCCAGATGCTGATATGCGTGGTCAGCGCCTCGGCATCGGCCGGCGTTTGCGACGAAAAGGCCTGACTGACCTGGTCCATCGAAAAGCCCTGGCCTGTCGGCGGACCCTGGAAT
>JBAUGC010000652.1:0-3287 GCA_049679485.1 Xanthobacteraceae bacterium | reverse complement strand
TTGATGCCGAGTTTGGCGCGCGTATTCTGGCGGAAGTCGAATTCGGCCAAGTAACGGTCGAAATGACGCTGATCGACGTGCTGATAAACGCCGATGATGCCTCTCTTAAAAATTGAGAAGAATCCCTCAAGCGTGTTGGTATGAACGTCGCCTCGCGCCCATTCAAATTTGGAGTGGTCAACTGCTTCATGCTTGGCCGCGCCGACGAATTTGAAGACCGGCGCGCTGTCCGTCACCAAGCGGCTCTTGCGGTCGAAGTGCTTGTAGAACAAACCGCCGATGCCGTGATGGTCGATGACTACAGAGCGGATTTGACCGCCGCGTTCGACGAGGCTCAGGAACTTGACGCTCTGCGAACGTGGGCGGGGGCGCGTATGGCGTGACCGACCCATTTCCGTGTCGTCAGCTTCAACCGTCTTGCCAGCGCCACCCATCGGGCCGGTATAGCCGGGGTCCATGGCGAGCCGAATGCGGTGCCCGAGGAACCAAGCCGTCTTCATGCTGCAATCGAGCATGCGCTGAATTTGGCGGGAGGAAATGCCTTTCTTCGAGCAGCAGAACAGGTGGATCGCTTGTAGCCACAGATGCAACGGCAGATGCGATGACTCGAAGATCGTGCCCATGCGGACTGTAAACGGCTTCCGACAGGCGTAACATTTGTATAGCCCCGGACGGGTCGTCTTGCCCTTGAGCGCGCCAACACGGGTCGCCTCGCCACAGTGCGGGCAAACGGGACCGTTCGGCCAAAGCCGCGCCTCGACGTAAGCGAAGGCGGCAAGCTCGGTCTGAAAATGCGGGTCGGAAAGTGCGGACTTGGCCATAGCAGTAGCTCCTATGGCCAAAACACTAAATCAAGTGCGCGGGTATGTCAAGTGTATCATTGCGCGGAGATGTTCCATAATATCTCTTATGCGAATCGTATGTCTCATAGCTGGGAATTGTTACCGCGCGCACCTGGCCGGCCCCGCGTTGTACGTTTCTGCAGACCATCAGGGGCAAAGCATGAGGATGTTGCCACCGCCAGTCTTTTGGAAAATTTTATCGATGGGATCGAGCGGCGCACCCTGGTTCCTGTTCGAAGCTGGCCGTGCTGCTGAAAAGCAGTAGAAACGCGATTTACACATAAGCGCTGAAGGCTTTGGTCGCGGGTCTTCAAGGGGTCTGATAGGGTCGGACTTTCCTGTGCGAGACTCCGTCATGACCCCTTCCCGCGACATCGGCCGGCTCATCGAAATTATGGCGGCACTGCGGACGCCCAGGACCGGCTGCCCGTGGGATCTGGAACAAGACTTCGCGACCATCGCGCCCTATACGCTCGAAGAAGCCTACGAGGTCGCGGATGCCATCGCGCGGAACGATCTTGCCGACCTTGAGGACGAACTTGGCGATCTGCTGCTGCAGGTCGTGTTCCACGCCCGCATGGCGCAGGAGCAAGGCGCTTTCGATTTCGGCGACGTGGTCGAGGCGATCACCACCAAGCTTATTCGTCGGCATCCCCATGTTTTCGGGGCCGATCGGGCCCGGAATCCGCAAGCTGTCAAAGGCTTGTGGGAGGAAATTAAGGCCCGGGAGAAACAGGAAAAAGCCGCCAACGGCCGGCCGGCCGAGCAAGGCGCGCTGGCCGGCGTTCCGCTGGCATTACCCGCCCTCACCCGCGCCCTAAAGCTTCAGGCCAAGGCAAGCCGCGTCGGCTTCGATTGGAATGATCCGCGCGCGGTGCTGCGCAAAATCCGCGAAGAGACCGACGAGATCGAAGCTGCGCTCGACGGCGACGGCGCAAGTGCAGCGGCCGAAGTCGGCGATCTCCTGTTCGCTGCCGCCAACCTCGCGCGCCATCTGCACGCCGACCCGGAAGCACTGTTGCGGCAGACCAATCAAAAATTCGAGCGCCGCTTTGCAGCGATCGAACACGCCCTGTCGGAGCAAGGCAAGGCGCTGCAGGACGCGACGCTCGCCGACATGGATAAGCTCTGGGACGAGGCCAAGGCGCGGGAGTAAGTGCAGCCCAACGCGGCTATGTGGCGCCGAGATCAAGTCCGGGCCCGACACTTTAGTGAGCGAATCTTTCCCGCACGGTGTCTGCCCGTTCCGGAGCGGCCCGCACGGTCATGGCGATACGGCCGGATTTTTCGTCGATCACTTTGTGGATCACTTCGGTGTGCCGGTATAGCCAGCTCAAGCCCGCACCGTCCGTAGCATCGAGACAAAGTTCAAGAAGAACGCGGCCGGCGGCAAGGCGCGCCTCGATGGCTGCTCCGAGTGCATCGAGCCCCTCCCCGGTCACTGCCGAAACCAGCACCGGGCGATTGTCGGCCGGCCGGCGCTCGGCGAGGTTTTGCAGACGCACACGAGCGTCGGCGTCAAGCCGATCGATCTTGTTCCACACTTCAAGCAGCACCGGCTTATCGTTGCTGTCGCGCTGCGGATCGACGCCGAGCTGACGCAGAATATTCTCCACGTCCTGCAATTGCGCCGCGGCATCCTCGTGGGAAACGTCGCGCACGTGCAGGATCACGTCAGCCTCAATCACTTCCTCAAGCGTGGCCCGGAACGCCGCGATTAGCATGGTCGGCAGATCGGAAATGAAGCCGACGGTGTCAGAGAGAATGACGCGGGCGCCGTGCGGGAGCGCGACGGCGCGCAGGGTCGGATCGAGCGTCGAGAACAGCATATCGGCGGAGAGTACGCGCGCCTTTGTCATGGTGTTGAACAGCGTCGATTTGCCAGCATTGGTGTAACCAACCAAGGCAACGATCGGATAAGGCACGCGGCGGCGGCTCTCGCGATGCAGCTCGCGCGTCCGCTTCACCTTGGTAAGCTCGGCCTCGATCTTGGCGAGACGCTGTTCGATCATGCGCCGGTCGGCTTCCAATTGGGTCTCGCCGGGACCGCCGAGAAAGCCAAAGCCACCGCGCTGGCGCTCCAGATGGGTCCACGAGCGCACTAGCCGGCTTTTCTGATACGTCAAATGCGCGTGTTCGACCTGCAGCGCCCCTTCGCGGGTGCGCGCGCGCCGGCCGAAAATTTCGAGAATAAGCCCGGTGCGGTCCAGCACCTTGGCGTTCCAGGCCTGCTCCAGGTTACGTTGCTGCACCGGCGAGAGCGCGCAATCCATGACCACGATGCCGGTTTCGTGGGACTTCACCAGCCCGGCAATTTCTTCGACCTTGCCCTTGCCGAGATAGGTCGCGGGCCGCACGGCGCTCAGCATGACACTGCCCGATTGTTCGACATCAAGATCGATGGCGCGGGCGAGACCGACTGCCTCGTCGAGCTTCGCGTCCGGT
>JBAUGC010000651.1:0-7541 GCA_049679485.1 Xanthobacteraceae bacterium | reverse complement strand
GCGCTGCGCCGACCGTATCATCGCCAATGAAGACGTCGCCTTTGATCCGGCAAGCGCCAGCCTGCGCGTGCGACGGGTGCGGCGCATCGGAGCGATCACGCTCAGTGAACAGCCACTGCCTGCTACCGCAAACCATGCCGCGTCGCGCAGCCTTGCCGAAGGTGTCGCGCGCCTCGGAGCCGATCGGCTGCCGTGGACAAGCGCGCTGCAGCAATGGCGTGACCGGGTGATGTTTCTGCGTCGCGCAGAAGGCGGCGATTGGCCCGATCTGTCCGACACCGCACTTGCCGCCGACGTAGACTGGCTGGCGGCAATCTTTGCGGGAAAGACTTCGCTCGCCGAGCTTTCTCCTGACGAATTCGCCGCGGCATTGACCGCGCGCTTACCCTACCCCCTGCAGCGCCGGGTCGATGCCGAAGCGCCGACGCATTTCGAAGCGCCGACCGGCTCACGGGTGCCGATCGACTACGAGGCCGAAGGAGGACCCAAGATTGCAATCCGCGTCCAGGAACTGTTCGGCCTCGACCGCCATCCCGCCATCGCCGCTGGAAAGATCCCGCTGCTCGTCGAGCTTCTTTCGCCAGCGCACCGGCCGGTACAGATGACGCGCGATCTGCCCGGGTTCTGGCGCGGCAGCTACGCGGCCGTCCGCGCGGAGATGCGCGGGCGTTATCCGAAGCATCCCTGGCCGGATAATCCGCTTACCGCACCGCCGACGCGACGGGCCAAGCGACGGAGTGGCCAATAACTAAAACACCGCTCGCCACTCGCCATTCACCGTTCGCCCCTATATGCAAAGGCACATTTTCGAGGATCCGATGTTCCCGACGCCCAAACCGCTGCTAAAGCCTAATACTTACGCTTACGAGTCGGAGCCGATGGTGAAAGCCACCGGCTTTCGCGAATATGACGCGCGCTGGCTGTTCGGCAGCGAGATCAACCTGATGGGCGTCGAAGCACTGGGGCTCGGCCTCGGCACGCTCATCCACGAACTCGGCCGCGAGCCGAAGATCGTCACCGGTCACGATTTCCGCTCCTATTCGGCCTCGATCAAAATGGCTCTGACGAACGGCCTGATCGCGTCCGGCTGCCGGGTGCACGACATCGGGCTGGCAGTCACGCCGATGGCCTACTTCGCGCAATTCGATCTCAACGTCCCCTGCGTCGCCATGGTTACGGCTTCGCATAACGACAATGGCTGGACCGGCGTGAAGATGGGGGCCGACCGGCCGCTCACGTTCGGCCCTGATGAGATGAGCCGCCTCAAAGACATCGTGCTTGGCGGCCGATACAAAATGAGAGAAGGCGGCGCCTATACCTTCGTCGAGAATTTTCCGGCGCGCTACATCGCCGACCTGACCAAGCGACCTAAACTCAAGCGCCACCTCAAAGTGATTTGCGCCTGCGGCAACGGCACAGCCGGCGCATTCGCGCCACAGGTTCTGGAAGCGGTCGGCTGCGAAGTCGTCCCGCTCGATTGCGAGCTTGACCACACCTTTCCGAATTACAATCCGAACACCGAAGACATGAAGATGCTGCACGCCATGCGCGACGCCGTGCTGGCGCACAAAGCCGACGTCGCTTTGGGCTTCGACGGCGACGGAGACCGCTGCGGCGTGGTCGATAACGACGGCGACGAAATCTTCGCTGACAAGGTCGGGGTCATGCTGGCGCGCGATATCTCTGCACAGCACAAGAACGCGCTGTTCGTCGCCGACGTAAAATCTACCGGGCTGTTCGCCACCGATCCGGTGCTGATCAAGAATGGCGCCAAGACCGATTATTGGAAAACCGGCCATTCCTACATGAAGCGCCGGGTCAATGAGATCGGCGCCATTGCCGGTTTCGAGAAATCCGGCCACTTCTTCTTCAACAAGCCGTTCGGCCGCGGTTACGACGACGGGCTGATCTTCGCATTGGCCGTCTGCGACATGCTCGACCGCAATCCTGGGAAGACCATGGCCGATCTGAAAAACGCCCTGCCGAAAACCTGGTCGTCGCCGACGATGTCGCCGCACTGCGCCGACGAGGAGAAGTACGGCGTGGTCGACGCGGTGGTGAAACACTTCGAAGCGGAGCAGAAGAAGGGCGGAAAAGTCGCGGGCCAGCCGATCCGCGATCTGGTAACCGTCAACGGCGTACGGGTCACGGTCGAGGATGGCACCTGGGGTCTGGTGCGCGCCTCATCGAACAAGCCGGAACTGGTCATCGTGGTCGAGAGCCCCGCCTCGCAGGCGCGGATGCGTGAAATGTTCCAGGCGGTCGATGCGGTGCTGCGCACGCACAAGGAAGTCGGCGAATACAATCAGACGATCTAGTCGTCCTTCTTGGTTACATCCTGATAGACGTCGACCTCGAGCGCACCGGGTAGCATCGCGCGCCAGCCCGCGATGAAGGCTTGAAATCGCATGTCGCTGGCCAGCGTCTGCCGGTTGAGTTCGAAGGCCTCGGGGGTTTCGTATTCGATCACCTGGATGTATTTGGTCGGATCGTCAGCGTTGCGCAGCAACCGAAAATTGGCGTTGCCGAACATCTGATAGAACGGCGCGGCGGCCCGCATCATTGCCAGAAGATGATCCGACTCAGCGCCCGGCAGCGTGAACTTCAAGTGCAGCGTCCGCCAGACTTTGACATCTTCGTTACTCATCGCCTGCATTCCTCAGCTACATCGGACGCGCGCCGCCAACACGCGTTTGCTGATTTCGCTTGCAGCATGAACTTGTTCGAAAACCAGCGGACCCCTGCTGGCATTATGCTCTATTTTAACGTCTCGCGGAATGAGTGCGCCGGGTAAACGCCGAGAATCTTCAGCGACTTCGGCTGAGAGACGAACTCCAGCTCTTCGAGCGCCAGTTCCAGCCCGCGGTGCTTGGGATGACCCTGCACATCGGCGTAGAACTGGGTCGCGGCAAAGCTGCCGTCTACCATGTAACTCTCCAGCTTGGTCATGTTGACGCCGTTGGTGGCAAAGCCGCCTAAGGCCTTGTAGAGCGCGGCCGGGATATTGCGCACCTCGAACACGAACGTGGTCATCACGCGCTGTTCCTTGCGGCTTGCCCATTTGGGTTCGCGCGCGAGCACGACGAAGCGCGTTGTGTTGTGCTTGGCGTCGGCAACGTCTTTTTTCAGGATTTGCAGGCCATATATCTTCGCCGCGAGCCTGGTCGCCAGCGCAGCGCGCGAAATGTCCCCGGCTTCCGCAACTTCGCGCGCGGCGCCGGCGGTATCGGCTGCAACCACCGCCTTGACGCGGAGCTTGCGGATGATGTTGCGGCACTGCCCCAGCGCATGCACGTGGCTTTCGACGGTCTTGATGGTTCGGAGCGTAGCGCCCCTGGGCGCCATGAGCTGGTGCTGCACCGGCAAAAACCATTCACCCACGATGTGCAGTCCCGACCGCGGCATCAGATGATGAATATCGGCAACGCGGCCGGCAACTGAATTGTCGATCGGGATCATGCCAAGCTTGGCCCTGCCAGTGCGCACCGCGGCGAAGGCATCTTCGAAGGTCGGACAGGGCAGCGGTTCGTAGCCCGGATAGGCTTCGTCGCAGGCGATATGCGAATTGGCGCCGGGCTCGCCCTGGAATGCGATTCTTTTTCGTTGCTTCATGAGCGACCCGATAGCACGGCGCGCGCGCGCGCCAAATCGTCCGGCGTATCGACGCCGAGGGGAGCTGCGTCCACGATCGCGACATCGATGCGCATCCCGGCTTCGATCGCCCGTAATTGCTCGAGCTTTTCCCGTTTCTCCAACGGCGACGGTGGCAATGCTACGAAGCGTTCGAGGGCCGCGCGCCGGAAGGCGTAGAGGCCGATGTGATGATAAAGCGGCCCGTCGCCGTAAGGGGCGTTGGCCCGGGTGAAATAGAGCGCGTGGAGCCTTCCCGGCGCGACCGGCGTGCCCACGACCTTGACCACGGCGGGGTTGTCGCGCTCTTCGGCCCGCGTAATCTCCGCCGCGGCGGTTCCGATGTCGACCGATTGATCCGCCAGCAAACGGACTGCGGCAGCGATCGTGGACGGCTCCAGCGTCGGCAGATCGCCTTGCACATTGACCACAATCGCCGCCCTGCCATTCGGATCGAGCTTGCCGAGTGCCTCGAAAATGCGGTCGGAGCCAGAAGCGTGACCGGCGCCGGTTATGACGGCGCGGCCACCAGCCTTTTCCACAGCCGTCGCGATCTGCGGCGAATCGGTCGCAACCACGACCGGCCCGACAGCAGCGGCCTCGGCGCGGCGCAGCACATGGACGATCATGGGTAAGCCGGCAATATCCGCAAGCGGCTTGCCCGGCAGCCTTGTCGCAGCCATGCGGGCGGGAATGAGAATGAGAACGTCAGCCATCGTACGGCGCACGCCGGCCCAGTTATACGGGTTGCAAAACGCGCGGCAAACCGGCTATCTCTGCGCCCGCCCCTCCACTGCTCCCGCGGAGCCATTGCGCGATGAATTCGTTCGAAATCAACAAAATTCTCGGCGCGCTGCTTGGGACCTGCCTGTTCCTCCTCGCCGTACACATCGCCTCGGGCGCGATCTTCACCCCTCCGGTGCCGGAGAAGCCCGGCTACGAGATCGCGGTGAAGGAAGAGCAACCCGGCCAGGGCAAGGCCGAAGCCGCACCCGCCGCGCAGCCGATCGAAAACCTGCTGGCGAGCGCGTCCGTCGCACATGGCGCGCAGCTGTCCAAGCAATGCCAGATTTGCCACAACCTGCAGGAAGGCCAGGGTCCCAAGGTCGGTCCTGATCTCTATGGGGTCGTCGGACGGCCGGTCGCGTCGATGGCTAGCTTCCACTACACGGATGCGTTGAAAAAGCTGGGCGGCAACTGGACCTTCGATGCCCTGAACAAATGGCTGACGGACCCGCGCGCGGACGCCCCGGGCACCGCCATGACGTTCGCCGGCATGCCTAACGAGAAGCAGCGCGCCGACATCATTGCCTACCTCAATACGCTGTCGAAGAATCCGCAGCCGCTTCCGACTGCGCAAAACCAGCCAGCGCCGGCCGAACCCAAGAAGTAACCAATCACGCTTTCCCTCATTAAGCGCACGGGGATGTGAACGTCCATTGTGTCGCGATTCTGCGTCGGCACGCTGGCGCCGCAATCGAAAAGTACATAACCAGCCCAATTAGTCGCGTTATTTGCGCCGCGCGAATTATGTTGGAGCATTTCAGTGAACCGCAGAACGCTTTTGACGTCGGCCTTAGTTGCCGTTGTGGCGCCACGGCTCCCGGTCCCGTTTGGGATCGATCCGGCGCATGCCCAGGACAGAGTCTGGCGGCACGGCCTGTCGCTGTTCGGCGACCTGAAATATCCACCCAGCTTCAAACAGTTTGACTACGTTAACGCCACCGCGCCCAAGGGCGGCGCAGTCCGACAAATTGCAATCGGCACCTACGACAATTTCAACGTCACGGTCGCCGGCGTCAAAGGCGCGCTGGCAACCGGGATCGACTACATCTACGACACGCTCCTGACCCCGGCGCTGGACGAGGTGTCCACCGAATACGGGCTGATCGCCGAAGCCGTGAGCTATCCGGACGACTTCTCCGCAGCCGCCTATCGGCTGCGCGCCGAAGCGAAGTGGCACGACGGCAAACCGGTGACGCCCGACGATGTGATTTTTTCGTTCAACGCATTTAGGAAATACAGTCCTCAGCTTGCTGCCTACTATCGCCATGTCGTGAAGGTGGAAAGAACCGGCGATCGCGAGCTCACGTTTACATTCGACATGCCGGGCAATCGCGAGCTGCCCCAGATCGTGGGCCAGCTTACCATCCTGCCGCAGCATTGGTGGGAAGGCCCCGACAAGAACGGCAACAAGCGCGACATCGGATCGACCACGCTCGAACCACCCCTTGGCAGCGGTCCCTATCGCATCAAAGAGTTTTCGCCCGGCCGCAACATCGTCTACGAGCGCGTGAAGGACTATTGGGGCGACAAGCTCAACGTCATGGTCGGTCGCGACAATTTCGACGAGCTGCGCTTCGAGTATTTTCGCGACACGACGGTTGCCCTCGAGGCGTTCAAGGCTGACACCGTCGATTGGCGTACCGAGAACAGCGCCAAGAACTGGGCCACCGCCTACGATTTTCCCGCAGTCAGCGACAAGCGCGTCGTCCTCGAAGAATTCCCCATCAACAATTTCGGCGTGATGCAGGCCTTCGCCTTCAACATCCGCCGCGCCAAATTCCAGGACCCGCGCGTGCGGCTCGCGTTCAATTTCGCGTTCGATTTCGAGGAGATGAACAAGCAGATTTTCTTCGGTCAGTATAAGCGCATCAAGAGCTATTTCGAAGGCACCGAGCTTGCCTCAACCGGCCTGCCGGAAGGGCGCGAGCTCGAAATATTGCAAACAGTGCGCGATAAGGTCCCCGCCGAGCTTTTTACTATTGCTTATTCCAATCCGGTCGGCGGCAATCCGCAGGCGGTGCGAGCCAACCTGCGCGAAGCGGTGCGGTTGTTCAAGGAGGCCGGCTACGAAGTGCGCAACGAACGGCTCGTGAACAGCAAAACCGGCGAGCCTTATGCGGTGGAGTTCCTGGCCGAGGATCCGAGCTTCGAGCGCGTGTTTTTGTTCTACAAACCATCACTCGATCGGCTCGGGGTCACGGTGTCAGTCCGCGTCGTCGATGCGTCGCAATACGAGAACCGGTTGCGAAACTGGGACTTCGATGTTGTTACAAATTCCTGGGGCGAATCGCTCTCGCCCGGCAACGAGCAGCGCGGCTATTGGGGCTCGCAAGCCGCCGATCAGCCGGGTTCACTCAACCTCATCGGCATCAAAAACCCGGCCGTCGACGCCATGATCGATCAGGTGATCTTCGCCAAAAACCGGCCCGATCTCGTCGCCGCCACCAAGGCGCTCGACCGCGTGCTCCTCTGGAACCATTACGTCGTGCCGCAATGGTATTACGGCAAAGTGCGCAGCGCCCGTTGGGACCGCTTCGGACATCCCGCCCCGTTGCCGAAATACGGCACGTCGGCATTCCCCACCGTCTGGTGGTGGGACGCCGAAAAAGCAGCGAAGACGGGAAGCCGGTCTTGATACTCGTGCGATCTGGCGCCGGTGTGTGCGTCCTCTCCCCTTGCGGGAGAGGGCTCCACCGGAGGTTCACCAGACACAGTTGGGTGAGGGGTTGCGGCCCCGACCCCTCACCCATTCTTGTTGTTAAAACGCCGCGCGGCCCTCTCCCAAAAGGGGAGAGTGCGCAACGCCGACGCGCCGCTGTCGTATGAATTACCCGACACGCCGACGCGTCCTCTTGCTAGCCGCAAGTGTTGCCGTCGCGGCCCGCGCAGATGCGCCGGCGCGCGCCGACGATGGAGAGATCGAATCCCACGGCATGTCGGCCTTCGGTGATCTTGCGTATCCGGCCGACTTTCAGCATTTCCGCTACGTCGATCCACATGCGCCGAAGGGCGGCACCTTTTCGCAGATCGGGCCGGATCGGCAATTCAATCAGAATTTTCTCACCTTCAACTCGCTCAACAGCTACATCCTCAAGGGTGACGCGGCGCAAGGGATGGAGCTGACC
>JBAUGC010000650.1:0-2959 GCA_049679485.1 Xanthobacteraceae bacterium | reverse complement strand
AGCATCGTCAACACGAAATCCCGGAGACCCGTATCCGGCCGGGATCAACAGGCCATTGGTAAAGAGCGGCGCAGTAACCGCCGATAAATCCGATGAAGAGAGGATACCTACCAGCCTTCTCGACAAGTCCGGAAGTTTGCCTTCAAGGAAGAAAATCTCCGAAACCGGTACGTAAAGTCCTCGGTTGGGATCAAAGACATTCCGCAAGATCAGGTTTCGGAGCCCGGTTCGTGTTGTCCCGCCCGGCCTTCCAACGAGGGCGGCCACTGCGGTTAGTTGACGCCGGGCCGGGAGGGATAAGCAAGTCTCGCCAAAATCAATGCCAGCAAACAAGTTCGTCAACCGAGAATCCCTTTCGTCTGGACTCCGGCGAGACGATTACAAAGCCGATGCAATTGTCTTTCATGAGGCGTTATAGGCAGCAACCGCCCGCAGATATTGTTGCGGTCAAGGTTTTCAAGGGCGGCGAAAAACGTCACAGTGTGATTTCTTTGCTGATGAATCAACAAAAACCGAGCGGCAAGAGTCGTCGTTGTAGTTACCCCCCTCGATAAGGGTGGTTGCTAAGTAATATATTAGGGACCGTGCTTATGAGGGGGGATTGATATCCGTCCCTTGTTTCGCCGCCTCTATCTTTCCGGCGGCGGTCTGACGCAAGCGGGTGAAATCAAAGCCTGATGCTTTTTAGAGGATTCTGTTCGGACGCTCGTCCGGTGGCGGCACTTCGCACAATGGTGATGGAAAAGAACAATGACGGTCACCAGCCCTGCCGCTTTTTGTTTCGGGGAGATCATTTTATCAGAAACTTTCGTCATCCTTTTTCTCGACTTGAACGTCACCAAATCGGCTTTACGTGTCGGTCGGCGATCGATGTGCCGCCTCGACAGGAACGGCTGCGACAGTCGCCCAGAGCATTAAGGAGTGACAGCAATATGCCGGTGCCAACCAAAGGCTGCAGGAGACAATAGTGAAAAAAGCAGCAAGGAAACAACACGCACCAACGGAGAGTTTCCGACTGAAAAACTCTCCGCAACTCCGGTTGCTTCCGCCCCTCGTAACAAGTCCGTCAACGACTGATCGGTGTCGCGAGCATTTCGTCGGTGTGCTTGAGAGCATCGCTCCTCAGGCGAGGCTCGGCAGCCCGTCGGCGATTCCAATCCGAGAACTTGAGGAATGTGCCGAAGTTTCAGCGATTGCCCTTTGTTGGCACCTTGCAGCCCTGGCCGATCCGATACGGGGTGCAAAATTGACAAAGAACCTGATCGACAAAACTGGCGGGCTAGTGGTTGGAATCGAGGCGGCCGCCATTGCGATGAAAGAGGGTATCAGCGTGGATCAGGCTCTGGAGGGGATGGCCAAGGGCCTTGGGCTCAGCAAGCCGGTGAAACGGACCAGCCGAACTCAAAACTCGATTGAACCGGGTATAGATGATGCAGGAGAGCCGCAGAGGGGCGACATAACCGGGGCGGATACAAATGAGCGCATTGATACCGATAAGGACGAGCCGCAGCCTCGGCGGCTTCCGCCCCTGGTAATGCCGCCTTACACTTCGAAGCGTTGCTGTGAACTCGTCACCCGCCTATTGTCCGCGCTCGATAGCGAGACCAAGCCCGGGCACGCGTCGGCAGCTTCGGACGACGCGATAGAGGAGCGCGCCCTAGCATGTCACTTGGCGATGTGTTGGTTCATTGGAGCCGTTAACGACGACCCGAGCGCACCTCACCCCATGGAGCAGTACTGGCTAAAAAGAATCCCCATGCTGGTCTCTACTACGAGAGCGGTTGGCGTTGCGGAAGAAAAAGGCATCACGGTGCTCGAAGCACTAAAAGGGATGGGCACGGAGGCGCCCGGGTACGAAATTCAGATTGACGGCAGGCCTTGCTTCCATTGGGTGGACGCCGACGGAAATACACAAATGTCCGGCCCCAACGAGGTGCGGGACGGAATGAGTCAATATATTCAAGCAACTGACTTCCTCCGCACCGTCAGCCACGCCATAGGCGAGAACGTCAATGCGCTGGAACCTGATACCCTCGATGACCTGCTGGGCGAACGTCATTCCGAGCTTGCTCAGCTTGTCGCTGATGGCAGTCAGTTTGACGTGAGCCAAGAACAGTATGACGCATTTGTCGACGAGTATGGATCTTTTACCGACAAAGAATTCGGCCAAGTAGCAACCAGCCTGGTCGACACCCCAGGTCACCAGCAGAATCGAATGGTCAAGGGAATGCGACGTTCTCTTCTTATCCGGGTTCACATGATGAAAGCAAAGATCGAAGAGAGATTGCGGCGAAAATCACGTGTGCACTGATGGCGGCGTGCAGCGTCTGATTTTATGCATCGGCATCCGGCGTTCGATAGGTGCCGAGAATCTTATCCTAGAAGAAGTGGATTACACCAAAAATTACTATTCGCATGACGGTGATGAACAAAGTGCAGTTCCTGCCGGCGTATGAACCACGCAAACCTTTGAAGGCACGATCCCTCTACGTGATATTGCCTGTCGCAAAAGACGTGCGCGTAAAACGACGCTGCACTTGCGATTACCATGACCACAAAAAAATTCAGCGGCAACAGGAATAAGCGCACCCTCCAACTAGAAACAGCGGAATAAAGAAGTAGGGCGTAATGTTGCCTTCGCCACCGAGGTATGTCCGGGAGACAAGATGATCGTCGGCATAATGCGCGTGATGGAAATTGATGTGGCTGCGGAACAACTTACCGCCAATTCGATGGTGGGCGACCTTATAATGTAACAACGTCTGCCCAGATGACATGACCAAGTGCGTCGCGACCGCGGTCATGAGAAAAGGCGAAAGCTTCAGAATAAACGGCGATGCCGTCTGGACCACGAGCGGTTCTTCGGATTTAAAGGAGCAATTTTAGCACCATTGCCAACGTTTCGTCAGATGCGCCATTGCGATTCTTGCCGCATGGGCTGGCGCGCCGTGTATGGGTC
>JBAUGC010000649.1:0-7306 GCA_049679485.1 Xanthobacteraceae bacterium | reverse complement strand
GGAATCCGGAATGCGATCCGGACCGGGCCTTGAGGCAACGGTCGACTATCTCGCACCCCAGCTAGGCGCGTGATTGACCGAATTGGGGCCGCATTATGATTCGCTTAACGAAAGTGTGATTCCGGCCCGCAAAAATGCCGCAGGAGGTACGGGGATCCCTTATTCTCGCCGGGCGGCGGATGCGCCTTTAAGCCCCTTGCCCGCGCATCCGTCCGGCGCGATCATGAAGCGACCGTGAAACTTCGATGACAAGGGAGGCGCCGCATGGAATTCGGCGAAACCGAACCGAGCGCGTGGCGCGGGGGCGAGCTTCGCGCGCCCGCCCCCGCAAGCAAAGTTACCTTCAACCGCCGAGAGCTTGACCGCATTCTCAGTCTTTATGGCCGCAAGGTTGCTGCCGGCGAATGGCGCGATTACGCCATCGACTTTCTGAAGGATCGCGCGGTGTTTTCGGTATTCCGCCGCTCCAGCGAATTTCCGATTTACCGGATCGAGAAGAATCCGCGGCTGGAACGCCGGCAGGGCGCCTACAGCGTCATCTCAGCGACCGGCCACATCCTGCGCCGTGGCCGCGAGCTCGATGGGGTGCTGGGCGCGCTTGACCGCTCGCTCCGTGTCGTCGCCGGTTGATTGCGGCGATTGACGTTCGCTCGGACGCTGTTGCGTCAGCGGGGCTTGGCGCCGTATGCGGCTTCGCCGGCGTGGGATTGACAGGTTGGTTTGGCTGACGCGCAGCATCAAATAGGACCAGCCCGGTCGCGCCACATCGTTGTTCCGGCGCTCGGGATTGCGCAGACGCTCGCTTGGGCTTCGAGCTATTACCTGCCGGCAATTCTCGCCGAGCCGATTGGCGCCGCTCTCGGCGTCTCACAATCGTGGGTCTTCGGCGCGTTTTCAGGAGCCTTGCTGATCGCGGCATTTGCCGGTCCGGCCGTGGGGCGCGTCATCGACCGCCGCGGCGGCCGCGGCGTGCTGGTCATCTCCAATGTCGTGCTGGCCGGCGGCTTACTTGTGCTCGCGGCGGCAAACGGCGTGGTGTTGCTCGGCGTCGCCTGGGCCGTGCTCGGCATCGGCATGGCGCTTGGGCTTTACGACGCGGGCTTTGCCGCGCTCACTGCGCTCTACGGTCACAACGCCCGCGGTCCGATCACCGGGATCACGCTGTTCGCCGGCTTCGCGTCGACAGTGAGTTGGCCGTTGACGACGTTGCTCAACGACGCGTTCGGCTGGCGGGAGACTTTACTGGTCTGGGCGGCGCTCAATGTCGTGGTCGGCATTCCGCTCAATCTCCTCCTGCCGGTCCCCAGGCGGTCGGTGGAGGTTTCCCACACTGCGGAGCGTATGATCAGCTGGAAGCCGTACAGGGAGATGTTTCTTCTTGCCTTCGTCTTCGCCGCTGCCTGGTTCGTGACCGGCGCGATGGCGGCGCACCTGCCCGGCCTGCTTGAACGCGCCGGCGCCACACCGGTGCAGGCGATCGCAGCGGCCGCCCTGGTCGGACCGGCGCAAGTTGCGGCACGCCTGGTCGAGTTCTTCGTCCTGCGCCGCGCCCACCCGCTTATTTCGGCACGGATTGCGGCACTGCTGCATCCGATCGGTGCTGCCGTCTTTGCCGTCATCGGGCCCACCGCGGCGGTGGCGTTCACGGTGTTCTACGGCGCCGGCAACGGCCTCCTGACGATTGCCCGTGGCACTGTTCCCCTCGCCGTCTTCGGCCCGCACGGTTACGGCGAGCGCACGGGACTTCTGGGTGCACCGGCGCGCGCAGCGCAGGCGCTTGCGCCGCTATTGTTTGGTCTGCTGCTCGATAGGATGGGAGCTTCGGTCATTCTGGTTTCGAGCGCGCTTTGTCTTGCCGCGTTCGCTGCTTTACTCGGTCTGTCCGCGGCGCGGCCGGACTAGCGGGGCGTGGCAGGACGCGACCTTCCTCAATGCTCAGCAGCTCCGCAAAAACAAAACGCCCCGGGATTTTGACCCGGGGCGTTGTAACTTCCGTCGGCCGATTCCTTAGCGGCGGTCGCCGAACAGGCGAAGCAGCATCAGGAACAGGTTGATGAAGTCGAGATAGAGCCGCAACGCACCCATCACCGCCTTGCGGCCGGCGATGGTGCCGTCGTCGTTGACGTCATACATCTCTTTGATGTTCTGCGTGTCGTAGGCGGTGAGCCCGACGAAGATCAGCACGCCGAGCACCGAGATCGCCCAATAAAGCCCGCTCGAGTGCAGGAACATATTGACCAGGCTGGCGATGATGATGCCGATCAGGCCCATGAACATGAACGAGCCGACGCCGGTCAGATCGCGCTGCGTGGTGTAGCCATACAGGCTCATGGCGCCGAACGTCGCCGCCGAGATGAAGAACACGCGTGTGATCGACGCTCCGGTGTAGACCAGGAAGATCGACGCCAGCGACAATCCAAGCAGACCGGCATAGACAAAGAACAGCGTCAGCGCTGTTCCCGCCGATAGCCGGTTAATGCCGAAGCTGAGCAGCATCACGAGACCGAGCGGCGCTAGCACCAGAAGCCACATCAGCGGGCTGCCAAAGATGGCGTGCCCGAAGGACGTGAGTTGCAGTCCGGCGCCGGTCTGAACGACGGCCGCCGAGTACGCGAACCAGGCGACCAGTCCGGTCAGCGCCACGCCGGCAGTCATGTAGTTGTAGACGCGGATCATATACGCGCGCAGGCCCGAATCGATTGCTACCTGATCAGTGCGGTAGCCGGTCCGGGCGGTCGCGACGTTCCGGTCGAAGTCCGACATGGAATTACCCCTAGGTTATCCCGGCAGGTGCCGGGTCGTTTGCGTCCGGAGATACCGGCCGCAGATGTGACAGGAATCTAATGCTAAAGGGCGGCATACGCCAGATGGCCGGCCGCGATATTTAAGCCGGGTTACCGAGTGTTCATAATTGGCGGAACGTCAGAGATTCCTGAGCACTTCCGCTGGCTTGTGGCCTAGCGCGGCAAACGTGCCGGCAAGACCCAGTATGACGGTAATAAGAAGGGCAGCGAACGCCGCCGCCAATGCCTGGGCCGGTACCCAAGCGAACGGAAACTCCATAACGCGGGTGACGACCAGCCACGCGGCAAGCGTGCCGGCCGAGATTGCGAACACCACCGCGGCAAGGCCGATGAACAGATATTCGAGCGCGTAGGCGCCAAGCAGCCGAAGGCGGGTTGCTCCCAACGTCCTTAAGATGACGGCATCGTAAATACGAAATTGCTGACCGGCGGCAAGCGCGCCGCCGAGCACCAGAGCCGCCGCGATCAGCGTCACGGAACTCGCGCCACGCAGCGCCGCAACGAGATTGCTGACGATCCGGTCGACCGCATCGAGCGCGTCTTTGACGCGCACCGCGGAGACGGTCGGGAAGGCATCGGCTAATGCCTTGATCAGGGCGGTTTCCTCCGTTGCCGTGCCGCCATCCGTGAAAGTCAGGGTCGCGATGTCGGTATGCGGCGCACCGGCAAAGGTGCCGGGTGAGAACACCAGCACGAAGTTGATGCCAAGGCTTTGCCAGTCGACCGCACGTAGATTGGCGATACGAGCGGTCACATTGCGGCCGAGGACGTTGACCGTGACCGTGTCGCCGATTTTCAGGTTCAAGTCTGCTGCCGTCCGGTTTTCGAGCGAGACAAGCGGTATGCCGGCATAATCGGCCGTCCACCATTCGCCGGCGACGAGGCGAGAGCCTTCCGGAATGGTTGCCGCGAAGGTGATGCCGCGGTCGCCGCGCAGCACCCAAGCCGAGCCTTCGGCGGGCTTTAGGTCCTCGGCTTTGATGCCGTTTGCTTCGACAATGCGGCCGCGCAGCATTGGCACGCGCTCGAGCGCGCCGTGTGGGGCGTGCTCCCGCACGAAGGCGTCGAAATGCCCGGTGTCGGCCGAGGGAATGTCGAGGAAGAAGAACGACGGCGCGTGCGCCGGCAATGCCGCTGCAAACTGCCGATGCAGATTGCCGTCGATCTCAATGACCGTCACCAGCAACGACAGGCCGAGACCGAGCGAGAGCACGACGCTCGGCGTCAACGCACCGCGGCGGTGGATGTTGGCAATGGCGAGCCGCAGCAATGTCGAGCGCATGTGCGGCAGACGACGCGCAATCGCCATTGTCAGCATCGCGACCAGCCACAACGCGACGAAGAGGACGGCGGCGGCGCCGACGAAGATTGCGGCGAGGCGGCGGTCGTATGCAAACAGCACCGCCAGCCCCGCCAGAGCACCGACGATGAGGGTGGTGGCGACGACATAGCGCGTCCGCGGCCAGGTCCGCTCGGTTGCAACCTGATCGCGAAACAAACTCGACACCGAAATATCGTGCGCGCGCCCGAGCGGCCACAGCGCGAAGGCCAGAGCTGTCAACAGGCCGTAGACGATCGACAGTGCCAGAACCGCGAGGTCCAGCGATGGCGCGACCGGAAGCGGGATCATCGCTCCGAAGATCGAGGTGATGGCGAACGGCAGCGCCGCGCCAAGAGCGGCGCCGATCAGCGTGGCGAGCAGCGCGACTATCATGATCTGCGAGCAGTAAATCGCGAACACGCCGGCGCCGGTGGCGCCGAGCGTCTTCATGGTCGCGATCGCCTCGCGCTTGCGCGCGAGATGGCTGGCGACCGCGTTGGCGACGCCGACGCCGCCGACGAGAAGTGCGGTCAAAGCGACGAGCGTGAGGAATTGACTGAAGCGCTCGACATTGCGTTCGAGTTGCGGCGTCGCTCTATTACGGGTGCGGATATCCCAGCCGGCGTCGGGGAATTGCGCCTGGGCCTGTTTTTCGATTGAAGCTACGGCGCCATCGCTGGCGGCGGCCGCCGGAAGACGGAGCCGGTACCGCCACCGCACCAGACTGCCAGGCTGCAAGAGGCCGCTGGCGCGCAACGCCGCGTCGCCCATGAGCACGCGCGGTCCAAAGCCGATCCCACCGGCGAGTTGGTCGGGTTCACCCGTCAGCGCCGCGCGCAACTCGACCACAGCGTTGCCAATGGTGATCCGGTCGCCAGTCTTGAGATCGAGCCGCGCGAGCAGCGCCGGATCGGCGGCAGCGCCGAACGCCTCGCCCTGCGGGGCAAATAACGCTGCGAGCGTCATGTTGGGCGAGGTCGTGACCGTCCCCAGCAGCGGGTAGGCGTCGTCAACCGCCTTGACGTCGACCAAGGTGGTCCGCCCGTCCGCGGTGCGCGCCATTGTCGGCAGTGTAGCGACGCCGGAGACCGTACCGTGCGCGCCAAGGAACGCGCGCTCGCCCGCGTTTGCTTCCCGCTGAACCAGCGAAAACGCGAGGTCGCCGCCGAGGATGACGCTGCCGGCGCTGGCAAGCCCGTCGGCCAGACTCTTGGCGACCGAGCCGACGCCGGCGATCGCCAGCACGCCGAGCGCGATGCAGGCGATGAAGACGCCGAAGCCGCGCAATCCGCCGCGCAACTCGCGCCAGGCAAAATGCAGCGGCAACAAACGGCTCGGTTTTGCGGCCGGCGCCAGCATCATTGCGCCTTGGGCATGACGCGGGCCGGCACGAAGTGCGTAGGCAGATAGGCGAGGAGCGGCAAGCCGATCAGCTGTCCCGCGAACCAAACATAGGGTGGCGCCCAGGTTTGGGCGGCATAGTCGCTCATGCCCCAGACGTAGTTGATGTTGACCGGCATCAATCCCGGATTCCGCGTTGGCGGCGGCGGCAAGAAGAACGAGATCGGCAGCAGCACCGCCAAGTACGCCGCCACATACGCGGTGTACACAAGCTTCAGCGCGAAAGGCACGCGCGATGCGGTCTGCGTCATGATGTTGCGTCGGCGCTGGTCCGGCGTTCGAGCCGGCCTGAATGCATATGCAGGACCCGATCGCAGCGCTCCGCAAGCGCGGTGTCGTGAGTGACCAGCACCAGTGTCGTGCCGTGCTCGCGATGACCGCGAAACAGAAGCTCGATGATTTCAGTTCCTGTTGTCTCATCGAGATTGCCGGTCGGTTCGTCGGCGACGATGATAGCCGGATCAGGCGCCAGCGCTCGGGCGAGCGCGACCCGCTGTTGCTCACCACCGGAAAGTTCAGCCGGGTAGTGGCCGAGGCGATGTTTCAGCCCGACTGCAGTCAGCTCGCGCTCGGCGCGCGAGAAAGCACTGCGCGCGCCGGCAAGTTCGAGAGGAACGGCGACGTTTTCCAGGGCCGTCATGGTCGGAATAAGATGGAACGCCTGGAACACGATGCCGACATGGCTGCCACGGAAGCGTGCGAGTTCGTCCTCACCGAGCGTTTGCAGGTTCCTGCCGGCAACGACAACCGAACCGCTCTGCGGCCGCTCCAGACCGGTCATGACCATCAGCAGCGTCGATTTGCCCGAGCCCGAAGGTCCGAGGAGGCCAATCGCCTCACCGGGTCCTATATTCAAATCGATGTCTCTGAGGATATGAACGCGGGTGGCGCCGCTGCCGAGCGACAGGTTCACACCGGTCAGCGCAATAGCGTTGCCGGCGAAAGGATGCCCCGACGTGTCATTCATGTTTCTGGCTGACCGCTTCCCCGCGTCACCAATCCATGCCCGATCAGTGCGTGTCCGCACATATGGGGGCGGAAGAAGACTGCGCCAAATCGTGCGTGCGGCGGTTTGTAGCCTCGTGTTTGTTGCGGCCGGCGCCATTCCTGCCGCAATTGCAGAGATGCCGGTCAAGATCGTCGCGCTCGGCGATTCGCTGACCGCAGGTTTGGGCCTGCCGGAGAAGGATGGTTTTGTGCCGCGGCTTCAGGTTGCGCTGACCGCCAAGGGGATCGCTGCAGCGGTCATGAACGCAGGTGTGTCCGGCGATACCACCGCCGGCGGCCTGGCGCGGCTCGACTGGACGGTGCCCGAAGGCACCGATGCCGTGATCCTCGAACTCGGCGCCAACGACATGCTGCGGGGCTTCAAGCCGCAGGTCACGCGCGACGCGCTCGACAAGATTCTGCAGCACCTGAAGGAGCGCCATATCGCGGTTCTGCTGTGCGGTATGCGCGCGGCGCCCAATCTCGGGGGCGACTTTGCGCGATCCTTCGAACCGATCTTTCCGGAGCTTGCAGCCAAATACGGTGTATTGTTCTATCCGTTCTTTCTCGACGGCGTTGCCGGCGACCGCAGTCTCAATCAACATGACGGTCTGCACCCGACTGCCGCAGGAGTGGACACGATAGTCGCCGGTATTCTGCCGAAAGTAGAGGAACTCATCAGCCGCGTTCGCGCGGCGCATCCGTCTTAAAGGGTTGCACGTCGAGCGCGATCTCCGCATGCTGCGCTTGCTGTGATTCGCCGACCCGATCATGGGCCGTTTGTGTCATGCCC
>JBAUGC010000648.1:0-2009 GCA_049679485.1 Xanthobacteraceae bacterium | reverse complement strand
ACGTACAGCACTAGCGCTTGATCCGATTGAATTAAAATCGAATTTAATAGGATTATGACAGTAGCATTACGAAAAATTTCAAAGATCAAATGTCTGCGACCTTACATGAACGGACGCACATCCCTAGCAGTTGCGGCATAAATGCTTGATCCATGTCAATGCTGGACGCGGTCAATGGTGACTAAGTTGAACCGTTGCACCTAGTCGACGGCAGAAGGAATCGCGTCATGGCTCAAAAGGAATCCCACACCGAACGCGCCGAAAAGTCCTCACTACCCAATCCGATGTCCACTGAGTTTGCCGAGATGGGAAAAAAGCGCATCGAGGAGTTCGTCAACATGCAGACCGAGCTTCTCAACGAATTTCAGGAGACGAACCGTCAATGGTTCGATCGCGCCCAATCGGAAGCTAATCTTGCTTCTGAGTTTGTCTCCAAATTGACGGCAGCGCGTTCTATCCCGGAGGCAATGGAGACTTGCCAGGAGTGGACCAGCCGGCGGTTTGAAATGATGGCGGAAGACGGCAAACATCTCCTCGCCGATACCCAGAAGTTCATGGAGGCGGCCACCCGCCTGCTGCCCAACGGTTCGCTGTTCAAAGGCGGTGGCGGCCTCAGCACGTAGCCGGCCGAGCGAGTGTAGTGGAGGTGATCATGCCGCGTGTTGCCCTCGTCCACGCGGGTGACGCTGTAGTGCCGCAAGCGGGCACAATCGCAGCCGAAGGGAGTGCAGTCCAGGAATCGTCTTCTGACACTGCATTTCAGGTTCTCGACCGTACGGCGCATGCGGCCATTTCCCACGCCACGTTGGGCTTATCGCCGGCCGCACTAGGAGGAGCTTTTTTCGACTGGTGGGCGCATCTCGCGTTTTCGCCCGGCAAGCAGGCTGAACTGGCACAGCAAGCGATCGCCGGAGCCGCGGACAATTTAGCCTTCGCCGCGCAATCCGCGTCCGGCTCGCCGGGCGATCCATCCGAGCGCGCATTGCCGCACGATGATCGCTTTCGTGCGCCGGACTGGCGGGCTTTTCCGTTCAACGTTTACGCCCACAACTTTTTGTCGATCGAACGCTGGTGGGAAGCAGCGACAACGCATTTGCGCGGCGTCAGCCAGGGCCATGACGACACGGCAAATTTCACGGCGCGGCAACTCCTCGACACCGTCGCTCCCTCGAATTTCATCGCCACAAATCCGGAGGTCCTTGCGCGCACGCGCGCCGAGTCGGGCGATAACCTGGTGCGCGGTTACGCGAACTGGATCGCCGACTTGACGCGAGCGCAAAGCGGCGCACCCCCGCGCGGCACGGAGGCATTTAAGGTCGGCGAAACAGTAGCGGTGACGCCGGGCAAGGTCGTCCTGCGCACGCGTCTTGCAGAAATCATCCAATACGCGCCTGCAACCGACCGCGTCCGCCCGGAGCCGATCGTGATCGTGCCGGCCTGGATCATGAAATACTACATCCTCGACCTGTCACCCGCGAATTCTCTAGTCAAGTTCCTCACCCACCAGGGCTTCACCGTATTCATGGTTTCCTGGAAGAACCCCGGCGCGGAGGATCGCGATGTCGGTTTCGACGATTATCGCACCGAGGGTGTGCTCCCGGCGATCAAGGCGGTGACCGCCATTACCGGCGCCGGCAAGGTGCACGCGGTCGGTTATTGCCTCGGCGGAACGCTGCTCGCAATCACAGCCGCAGCTATGGCGCGCGACGGCGACGAGCGGCTGGCGAGCCTGAGCCTGTTCGCCGCCCAGGTCGACTTCACCGAGGCCGGCGAGCTGATGCTCTTCATCAACGAGAGCCAAGTCGCGTTTCTCGAAGACATGATGTGGGAGCGCGGCTACCTCGACTCCAGGCAGATGGCCGGGGCGTTCCAGATATCGCGATCAAATGATCTGATCTGGTCGCGCAGCATCCACGACTACCTGATGGGCGAGCAGTCCTTTCCAATCGATATCATGGCCTGGAACGCCGATGCGACACGGATGCCCTTCCGCATGCATTCGCAATATC
>JBAUGC010000647.1:0-1642 GCA_049679485.1 Xanthobacteraceae bacterium | reverse complement strand
CCTGATCAGCCGCGCGGCGACCTCGGCAGTGAGAAACTCGCTCATATCCTTGAACGCGGCGATGTGTTCAGCGGTGCGCCCTTTCACGCTCTTATCAGTTGAGACCGCGAGAATGACCTTACGCCTGATCTCGGCATGGTCGCGCTCGGGCAGGCCCATGGTGCGAAACAGAAGCCTGACAGTGATCTGGCTGGAGAAGTCGTTGACGAACTCGAACGTTCCTTGCTCGACGATGCGGTCGAGCGCGCGATCGGCGATTTCCACGGTCGGTTCAATGAGCCGGTCGAGATTACGCTTGAGAAATGCTGCTTGGCTTAATGCGCGCAGCCGGTCGTGCCGCGGCGGGTCGGTCGTGCCCAGCGTCGCGCCGGCGCGGCCGGGGAGTTCGTCGATCAGGTTGCCCTGGGTCGACGAAAACGTCTCCCAATTGCGCGCCGCTTCGACGATGTCGTCATAGCGCGACAGGATCCAGAGCTGCGCGTTTTCGCTCCAGTAGCAGGGATACTTGTCGCGCAGCTCCGCGTAGTACGGAAACGGATCGGCATCAATCACGGGCGAGTACAGGTCGAAGGGTTCCACGGCATTTCCTTTGGCGTTCCGGCACTGATACATGACTACCATAATCTGCTTGTGCACCGAGCGATGCCAAACACAACGGAATCCGCCGAGGAACGCCTGATCGCGCGCTATTTGCGCCCGATCGCGACGCATCCTGGCGCCTTGGGTCTTGCTGATGACGCTGCTGTGCTGTCGCCGCCGCCCGGCTGCGATCTGGTTCTGAAAACCGACGGCGTCATTGCCGGCGTGCATTTCTTTCCGAACGATCCGGCGACGGACATCGGCCGCAAGGCGTTGCGGATGAATCTTTCCGACCTCGCAGCAAAGGGCGCAAAGCCGCTCGGCTTTCTGCTATCGCTCGCAATGCCCACAGGAACGGACGAGACCTGGATCGCTGCGTTCGCATCGGGTCTTGGTGAAGACGCGCGGCATTATGGCTGCCCGCTTCTCGGCGGCGACACCGATCATACGCCCGGACCGACTTCGGTCTCAATCGCGGCATTCGGCACGGTGCCGCACGGGCGCATGGTGCGGCGCTCGACCGCCAAGGTGGGGGACTGCGTGGTGGTTACCGGCACGATCGGCGATGCGGCGTTCGGGGTGAAGCTGCGGGGTGATGCCGGTCTGTCGGCGCGCTGGCGGCTCACGCCAGCGATGGCTGTCCACCTGGAACAACGCTATCTCTTGCCGCAGCCGCGCAATGCCCTCGCTGAGGCGGTGCTGCAGCACGCGGCAGCGGCGATGGATGTTTCCGACGGGCTTGTCGGCGACCTCGCCAAGCTGTGCCGCGCCTCGACGGTTGCGGCCGAAATCGAGGTGGCGCGCGTTCCGCTGTCCGACGCAGCGCGAACCGTGGTCGCCGCCGAGCCGGCACTGCTCGAAACAGTGCTTACCGGCGGCGACGATTATGAAATCCTGTTGACGATGGCGCCGGAAAAGCTTCCGGCGTTCCGTGCGGCGGCGGATGCGGCCGGCGTCTTGGTGGCAGAAATCGGGCGCGTGCTGGACGGGGAGGGTGCGCGCTTCATGCACAATGGCAAGGCACTCGCCTTTGCGCGGCCGTCCTACAGCCATTTCTAGCAAT
>JBAUGC010000646.1:0-1939 GCA_049679485.1 Xanthobacteraceae bacterium | reverse complement strand
TTCCACGACAGCGAACTGGCTATCACTGTTTGCCGGCAGGAGGGTGGCGCCTGCATGATGGCCGAGGCTGTCGGCAAAGTGACCGGCCGGCCGGGTGTCTGCTTTGTGACCCGTGGACCGGGGGCGACCAACGCATCCGCGGGCATCCACATCGCGCGTCAGGATTCGACGCCGCTCGTCATGTTCGTCGGCCAGGTGGCGCGCGACATGCGCGAGCGCGAGGCGTTTCAGGAACTCGATTACCGTGCGGTGTTCGGCTCGATGACCAAATGGGCGACCGAGATCGACGATCCGGCGCGGGTGCCGGAACTCGTTTCGCGCGCGTTCTACACCGCGGCCAATGGCAGGCCGGGCCCGGTCGTGGTCGCCATCCCCGAGGACATGCTGGTCGAGCGCGTCGCTGTGGCCGACGCACCGCCGTTCGCGCTGATCGAGACTGCGCCGGGGCCGGCGGAACTGGAAAAGCTTGCGCAAATGCTCGGCGACGCGCGAACGCCGATCATGCTCCTTGGCGGCAGCCGCTGGTCGCAGGCCGCCTCAGATGCCGTGGCGCGATTGGCGCAGAAATACTCGCTTCCGGTCGCGACGACGTTCCGCCGCGCGCATTTGTTCGATGCGCTGCACCCCTGCTACGCCGGCGATCTCGGCATCGGCCCCAATCCGAAGCTGATTGAGCGCATCAAGGGCGCCGATCTGGTCATTCTGCTCGGCGGGCGGCTCGGCGAATTGCCGTCGCAGAGCTACACCCTGTTCGATATTCCGCGGCCGCAGGTGTCGTTCATCCATGTGCATCCGGGCGCCGAGGAACTGGGCCGCGTCTACAGCCCGAATTTGGCTATCAACGCCACGCCGATGGCGTTTGCCGCGGCGCTCGAAAAACTCGAATTGCCGTGCTCACCGCGCGGACAGGCCGAGGCTGCGCACGCCGATTATCTCGAATGGACGGAAAAGCCGACCGAACAGCCCGGTGCGGTCAATTTTGGCGCCGTCATGGTGTGGCTGCGCGACAATCTCCCGCCCGACGCCATCATCTGCAATGGCGCCGGAAATTATGCGGCCTGGATTCATCGCTTCTTCCGCATGCGCCGCTTCGGCCAGCACGTGGCGCCGACTGCCGGCTCGATGGGCTTCGGCGTCCCGGCGGCTGTCGCCATGAAGCGGCTTTTCCCCGATCGCCAAATTGTGTGCGTCGCCGGCGACGGCGACTTTCTGATGAACGGCCAGGAATTCGCCACCGCCGTTCAATACAATCTGCCGCTCATCATCCTGATTGCCGATAACGGACTCTACGGCACGATCCGGATGCACCAGGAGCGCGAATATCCCGGCCGCATTTCGGCGACCGCACTGCGCAATCCGGATTTTTCCGCTTATGCGCGCGCCTTCGGCGGTTTCGGCGCCTCGGTCGAACGCACGGAGGATTTTGCGGCGGCGTTCAGTGAGGCGCAGGCCTCGGGCAAGCCGGCGATTATTCGCCTGAAGATCGATCCCGAGGCCATTACGCCGGTCACGACGCTTGCGAAGATTCGGGCAAAATCGCTCGCGGACAAGAGTCGCTGAGCCGCCCACTTGCTGTGGCGGCACGTCGATCCCAGCTATCAGCGGGGAGGGGACTCAGGCGCCGCCGATTGGCGCGGCAAAAGAATGGAGTTCAAGCTGATGAAGGCAATCCTCGGCTCCATAGCATTGTCGTTGGCAGTTGCGATCACAGCGGTACCGGCCGATGCCAAGGGCTGCATCAAGGGAGCCATCGCCGGCGGCGTAGCGGGCCACTATGCCCATCACCATGCCTTGATCGGCGCGGCGGTGGGCTGTGTGGTTGGCCACCATTTTGCAAAGGAACGCGAGAAGGCGGCGCGAGAGCAGGCAAAGGATCGCGCGCAAGAACCCGCACAAGATCCAGCGCGATGATCGCCTGCCTCGAACGGTCGGTGTTCGC
>JBAUGC010000645.1:0-3304 GCA_049679485.1 Xanthobacteraceae bacterium | reverse complement strand
GGTTGATACGCCACAAATTTCCAACCGTCCGTCTCTCGCCCCCACACCGCGAAATACGCATTGTCAATTTGGCGCACGACACCTTCGACTGTGCCTCGTGCCGTCATGCGGCCCATCACTAAGGCTGCTCCGTCGAGCATGAGAATTCGGTCAGCAGAACGAATAATTTCGTGATAAGTAAAGAAGCCCGAAGCCACCTTGGCCGAATAGCTTTCCTTGTCGTCCCTTTCGCCGAACGAGTGCGTATATGTCAGCTCGACGGAGCAGAGCTTCCGGAGAGTTTCGACATCGCCCGCGAGCATGGCGTCGTAGCGTTGTTGTTCTAGGGTTTCGATGATCGCGGTCTGACTGGTTTGGACCAAATCCGCCCCCATAATTGCCGGTCAAAACAAGACTCCGAAGCGATGCGAACGGCAGAGGTTCGCTGCTCACTTGGCCGCGACGAAGGATCACGCTTGCATTGCGTCGGCTAAATCTTGACCTGTTGGTCGAAGGTTGACGGATTCCAATAGTCTTTGTGTTCGACGATCTGCCCGAGCACGATCTGCATGAAGCAGCAGCCGGGGACCCGAAACAACTTTCCGGTCGGCGGCGCACCGAATGACTCGCCCAGAAAGGCGCCGGACATGACCCATTCTGCGGCGGCCGCTTCGCCGGTCACCGCACTGCGGCTGATTTCCCTTCTGAAGTCCCGGAAGGTTACGAACGTCCCCTCGAAGAAGGCTTTGATCGCCTCACGCCCGCGGAACACCTCGTCCAAAGCCACATCGCAATATGCGGCGTCCTTGGCGAAAAGGGTCAGAAACGGAGACGTATCCTGGGTGGTCCAAGCGTTTGCCCATCGCATGACCACGGTGTCGTCACCGCGAGCAACACCCGCCTCGTTCATCAGCCACCTCCCCAATACCTGTTCAAACACCACCGACGCTTGAGCGCGGTGCGAAAGGCCCGCCAAGCGGGGTCATGCTTAAAGATGACATCTTTTGCGATATTATGTCAATAATGACTATTCGTATACTTTTGAATTGAATCGACGGTGCGCAATCATGATGCTAGGCTCCTGCATTCCGGGATGCGCGATTCCTTTGCTCCCTCACCACACGTGCACGAGTTCAGGAGCGCGCGTGGCGGCTATTCGGAGATTCAATGGCCACCAAGATCAACAAGGGCAACATGTCCAGCATTGCCAATCGTAACCAGCGCCGACGCCAACGGACGCGCGAAACCATCCTTGCAGCGGCTGAACTCGTCTTTCGGCGCAAGGGTATCGATGGCACGACAGTCAACGACATAACCGAGCAGGCAGATGTCGCCTACGGTTCGTTTTACAATCACTTCAAATCGATCGACGAGGTTGTCGCTGCCCTTGTTGCAGCCTCGCTGCAACGCGTCGCGGATCGTACGGGCGACATCCTCGCGAAATCGGAACGTGTCGAGTTGCTACCTTGCGTCGGAGCGCGGGTGATCCTGCGCACGCTGTGGCAGGACCCGGCGATCCATTGGTTGCTCGGCCGCCCCTACGTCTTCATCGACGAATTTTACAAGGTCGCTACGCCGTTCATGGTTGGCGCCGAGACCGCCGCGGTGAAAGCTGGAGTTTTGCGCCCTGCCGGCGGGCATGAATACTGGCTCAAGACCTATCCCTGGCTCCTCGTGGCAGAATTGACGGCGCTCGCTCAGACCGGGAACATTATGGAGCACGAGGAGCGCTTTGCGCGCGTGAGTTTGCGCTTGCTCGGCGTGGACGACGCGCTTGTACCAAGCCTGATTGCGCGCTCACGGAAATTAGTAGCCGAAAACAACGTACTTGAGCCGAAGTCGCGCGGTAGTAAGCGCGTCAAAAGCGCTGCGTTATCACGCAAGAATCAAGGCATGGTCATTTGCTCGTCGAGGCGCGGCATCAATAACCAACTGTGAAGCGGCGTCTGGAATGTCGCGGCTGTTCGACCTCGTCGACCAATGCGACGGCGTAGTCCTCGTAAGAAATCCAGCTGCGACCGTTTTTGTCGCGTAACGCCTCGTCGCGGCCAAGTCTGAAAACACCGGTGCGCTCTCCGGCGACGAATTGTGCAGATGGCGAGAGAAACGTCCAGTCGATATCGCTTGCCTGCCGCAGCACATCGAGAAACGCACAGCCTGCCCGTGATTCCGCTTGATAGGGTTCGGGCACACCGCCGGCATCTATCAGCCTGACGCCCTTGCCGTTGTCCAGACTACCGGCCCCGCCGACGCGCTGAGCGATTGACGGAGGTCGGCTTCGGGCGCGCCGAGGTCGAGCATCCTGGCGCCGGCTGCGAGCTCCGGAACGGTCTCAAGGTCCCAAACGATTATCGTCTGCTCGGGCATGTTGATCGAACTAGCATATTCAGGGGGTAATCAGTTAGCACCACCTCCAAATCGCTTCTCTTTTGCTGCCGAATCATCTCCTTGATTCTGTAGCGCAGTTCCGCGCTCTTCAGAGGGAAACTACCATGGCATTGCCAGCCACGACAAAACCAACCGCCCCGGCCGAGACCAGCCGTCCGGTAACGATCAAACATCTTGCTGCGGCCTTGGCCGAGGAGCATCAACTGACGAAGAGGGCTGGTGAAGCCATCCTCGGCGACTTAGTCAGCAGGATCACAAAGCATCTCAAGAAGGGCGAACGAGTCCGCATTGCCGGCCTCGGTATCCTACAAGTCAGAAAGCGCGCAGCTCGCATGGGGCGCAACCCTGGAACCGGCGAGGCAATCAAGATCAAAGCAAGCAAGAAAGTCGCATTCCGGGTGGCCAAAGATTTGAAGATGGCGATTTAGGCGAATAAGGATTTCCCAATGCCCCTTCACACCGGACTTGTTGTTGGGCTTTTCTTTTTAAAAATTTCCAGCTACAAACCCGGCCTTCCTAACACCGGAGTTATTTGAATGGCTAAAAAAGTAACTAAACGCCGCCGCACGTGGACAGCGGTTGATGTTCGGGAGCTAAAGTCGCTCGCAAAAAAGAAAAAGCGTGCGGCGAGCATTGCCCGGACCCTAAAACGTACTGAGGGCGCGACACGGCAAAAGGCGTTCAGTCTCGGGTTATCGCTGGATTCGCGAGCCTGAAAATTTGAAGCAGCAAGTTTCACGGTCAAAAGCCCCGCCACGCGCGGGGCTTTTTCGTCTGGTGTTGCCAATCGCACCATGCCAAATCTACGGCGAAACGTTTGAGGTCGGCAAGAGAACAGTAAGTCAACGCACCCTCATGTGTAGCGCGCAAGACCACACGGGGCACTTGGTTCGCCTCGAATGCTTCCTGCCAGCGGGGTGCACAAAAGCACCAACGG
>JBAUGC010000644.1:0-3293 GCA_049679485.1 Xanthobacteraceae bacterium | reverse complement strand
AGGTGCGGCACGCCGGCTACGATCAGCCAATAGGGCAGTTCATCGGCGAGTGAATCGCGATCGTAGAGAAAGCCGCCGGCCTCCGCCAGCAAGCGCCGGGTGTTCGGGCCGGGCCGTCCTGTCATCCAGCCGACGGGTCGTGATCCGGTTAATCTGGTCAAGATATCGACGGCTCGGGCGATATGCTCGCGCTCGATGTTCTCTGGGACTACGCAATAATCGATCCAGCGATACCCGTGGCTGACGACTTCATGTCCGCGTTCGACGAACGCCCGGGCCAGAGCGGGATGTTGCTCGAGTCCGCGGGCAACGGCGAGAATGCTGACGTGAATGGAAAAGTCGCGAAACGCGTCAAGCACACGCCAGACGCCACGCCGGCTGCCGTATTCGAATACGGACTCCACCAGGGGCACGCGGACGCCTTCCATCGCGCTGGCGCCGATGTCGTTCAGCGCGCCCTCCGACTTGGTGTCGCCATTCGCCAAACTAAGCTCGCCACCGCCTTCCACGTTGAGATTGAAGTTGACGGCAATCGTTGCGTCGCCAGGCCAAAGCGGGTTCGGCAAGTGCTCGCCATAACCGACGAGATCGCGTGCGATCATGGGATCCGGCCGGGGCTTCAGCATTCTCTGCTCCAATCGAGGGAAGGAGGTCAGTTCGGCGGGGTCAGTGCCGCCGTACATGGATCGTAACAATAGAACCAGTCCGTCTCGGTCGGCCCGCGCATCCAGCTATTCTCGATGGAAATGCGCTGCGCCTCGGCCACGCGCGGGATCCGCGTCGCCTCGTAGCAGCCAAATGCTTGAGCGTAATCGTCGAAGGTGCTCAGGCAACGGCTCAGAATCGCGGCGTCTTCGACTGCCATGGCGCCGCCGGCGGCCATGTACGGTCGCATCGGATGGCAGGCATCGCCGAGCAGCACGATCCTTCCACCGCTCCACCGATCGTTGCGTTCGCGGTCATAGACCGGCCAAAGAGTCACCTCCTGCACTGCTTCGAGAACGCGCCGCAGATCCCTATGAAAACCGTTGAAGCTTTCGATTAGGGCTTCCCGGGAGGATGGCAAGAAAGGCTGTTCGCTGTTCCACCTTGCCGCCGGAACCACGCCTATCACATAGATTTCATCGCGCCTGCCAGTCATGAAGTAAGGCAGAATGTGCCGGTCCTGGCCCCACCATTTGGTGCAATCGGGAATCTCAAAGCCGCGCAGGCGGTCTGTCGGGAAGATGGCCCGATAGGCCACCCCACCGACAAAGCGCGGGGGCTCCGGTCCAAGCAGGTAGTCGCGGACCTTGGAATGAATTCCGTCGGCGCCGATCACAATATCGGCCTCGGCCTGCACGCCATTTTCGAAGGACAACTGGACGCTGCTGCCGATGTCGTGCAAGCTCATCAGGCGATGGTTGAAGGCTATCGTCCCCGGAGAAACCACTTGCTCGAGGATGCCGTGCAGATCGCCGCGATGAATATTGAGATATGGGCCGCCGTATCTGGTCTCGCTACCCGAATCGAAGACGATCTTGTACATGGTTTCGCCGGTATCCCAGGCACGGCTGACGTAGCAATTCGGTTTTATGCCGACCTCGGTGAGCGCGCCATCGACGTTGAGCCGGCGAAACGCTTTCATGACGTTGGCGCTGAGGATGATGCCAGCGCCTATTCGCGAGAAGGTCGGCGCCTGTTCGTAGATTGCGACGTTGAAACCGGCCCGTTGCAGGAAGCCACCAATGCTCAAGCCTCCAAGGCCGGCGCCGATGATGGCAATCCGTATCCCACCTTTCATCCTGCTAAGCCGCTGTCGTTTTATTTGCAGCCTCAAGCCGAGCGATGACCTCGTCACTGTTGAGGACGTCGCCGAAAAACTCAAAAAAGTTATCGAGCGTGGCGGTGTGCGCCTCGGGGGTAGACGCCGCATTGCAGTCCGACACCATAATTGTTCGGAAATTGAGCATCATCGCATCCTGGGCCGACGCTTGGCAGCAGACATTTGTGTAGGTGCCGGCGATAAGCACGTACTGGATGCCGTCATTTTTAAGCCGCGCCGGAACATCCGAGGATCCCTGAACGAAAGCGGAATAAAGGGTCTTGATGGCGTGGGCGTCTTCCGGCCGGACATCAAGCGTGGGCCACAGATCGAATCCGCTAGCGCCCAGTTCCATCGCGCGATAGCGGATGTCGGCCCGCTCGGGCGAAAGCAATTCGTGGCGTACCGACCACGCGGTGCGCGTATTGGTGGTGGTGGTTTGCACCCAAATGACTTGGCCGCCGCGGCTGCGCAGTGCGGCGCCGAGCCGATTGATCGCCGGCACGACGTCGCGCGCGCTTGCGGCCTCGCCCTGGGAGTTCGGAGCCATGAAATAGTTTTGCATATCGATGACGATGAGCGCCGTGCGGGCGGCCGGAATGCTCGGCCATGGATGGTGCGTGCCGCGATCCTCGGTCGCGATGGCGACGAGCCGGTCGGATATCCTGTAAGCGACCATTCCGTTTCTCCACAAAGGGCGCGGGATATAGTCCAAGATAGCGCGCTGACTGCCTTAAAATTTCGCAAATAAGCTTTCTCAGGGTCAAGTTCGTTCGCTTGCCGGCGGGCTTTAAGGTCGACAAGTGCCGCTGAGTGTCGCCTCATCGTCAGCAGTCCGCATCCAGTGTGCCTTCCTGCTCTCCTCAACAGGAGCGGCGGCCCGACGTAGCCGTGTCGGCCGCGGATGTGCGAGTGACGGCGTCCTCTGCAACGACATTGCAGCGGTCCAACAATGGAACTGTTGGTAGTGGTCCAGCGATGGACCACTACCAAACCGTTGTCCCTATTGCGCCAATGGCAGACGTACGTTACCAGTTTCGCAGGGCTCTCACGCTTCAACGTTCAGCAACCGCCGGGCTCCACTCGGTTGAAGCGCGACCCGCCGGATCGGCACGATTCGGAGTGAAAGTATGGAGTCGACACCATCAGGAGCCTTCCCGGGCGTTGATGGCGGGGGCCTCGCCTCAGCGGATGCCGTGCTGGCGGCGCGGGGAATCGTCAAAACTTACGGGTCCACGAAGGCGCTGCAGGGTGCCGACTTGGTGCTGCGCGCCGGTCGAATCCACGCGCTGATGGGAGAGAATGGCGCCGGCAAGAGCACACTGGTAAGAATTTTGGTCGGTGCAACGGTCGCGTCTGCGGGTACGATCATGCTGCATGGGCGGCGCGTGAACTTTTCCGGCGTGGCAGATGCAGTCGCTGCCGGGATTGTGCCTATCTACCAGCAGTCGACGCTGTTTCCGAACCTGACAGTTTTGGAGAACCTGTT
>JBAUGC010000643.1:0-8265 GCA_049679485.1 Xanthobacteraceae bacterium | reverse complement strand
GTTTGGCTATCGCCAAGGACAGCAATCGATAATTGGGCAAATCAATAAGCCGACGGATCGTTGGCTGCGTAATCCAATTCGCCCTACTCGAAATGTCGTTTACGTCGATTTGAGCCGCATCCAGCCTGTGTCAGGTCGTGTTGGGTATGCGAAGATTGCAAAATCGAAGCACAAGGAGGCGTCGGCCACGCCATTTGACGAAGCGAAGGTCAAACGATTGTCAGGTATCATGGGCCGCCACTATGACAGCGCAAAAATGGCCCTGACGGACATTGATTCTAAGCGATTTGTGCCAGTGCTTAGTCAGGAAGCCAAGCCCTACTCCGGTTTTCACCAAGGAGCAGGAGAGACAACCATTGCTGAATTTTTGCGCGTTGACGTGCCGGAATATAGTTTGGTCCTTATCGATGAAATCGAGACATCTCTTCATCCGCGCGCTCAGCGGCGTTTGATCCGCGATCTCGCTGATCGTTGTCGCGACAAGCAGGTTCAAATAATCCTGACAACACATTCTCCCTATATTCTCGAAGAATTGCCGCTAGAAGCGCGAACCTACATCATCGAAGCGGGCGGGAAGCGGCAGACGGTGGCCGGCGTCAGTCCGGCCTTCGCGATGACAAAGATGGATGACGAGCCACATCCCGAAGTAGACCTGTATGTGGAAGATGAAGCGGCTGCCGCGATGTTGAATGAAATATTGGCGCGCTACAGCCCTGCTCTAGTGCATCAGTCTAAGATTATCCCTTACGGGAGTTCTCAGGTTGGGACTGCGCTCGGTCAGATGGCTTCTCAGAATCGATTTCCCCGGCCATCCCGTGTTTTCCTTGACGGAGACAACTCAATAGCCCCCGGCTGTATTCTGCTCCCGGGAGGCGACGCACCGGAAATTGTTGTGTTCGATGCTCTCAAGCAGAAAAATTGGGGCGAACTTTCTGCGCGAGTTGGACGGAACTTTTCCGACGTCGCAGACGCATGTAATTCAGCAATGACACTCGGAAATCATCATGATTGGATACGTTCAGCCGCGACAAAACTGACGCTTGGCGGCGCCATCCTATGGCAGGCAATGTGCTCAGAGTGGGCTTCTCTGAGTTTAGATGAAGCCTCTGCCAAAGCCATAACCTCCTCAATAGAGGATGCACTTACACAGATAGCCGCTTAAGATTTGTCCCACCGGGCAGCAGCGGCCCGCTTTGCAATGCGCTTTCGTTCGGCTTCGCTTAGTTTGTTGGCGCGAGCACGTCCTCCGATTTGTCCGCCCTTCGCCCGATTAGGTGCTTTACTAGTGGTATCTTCAATCTCCCCCGTCGCAATCCGCATGACGTGCACTGCGTTGCCGATCACGTCGGCGGGCCGCTTCTCGCCTTTGGGGCCTCGGGGCATGCTTAGTTCCGTTTCTTGGGAATATGGCGCCCTTGGCCGTCCAAGTCGTCGGGCGAAACCTCTTCGGCACTATCAAGGATGGGGTCGCCTTTCACCATCGGAATCCACTCCAGCGTGCCCTTGTGGGGCGTAGCATCTTCTTTATTGGCACCCGCATTCCAAAACTTGGCATTGTATACAGTGACCATAATGCCTCCAGGATGCCAAAATGGGCATCTGACAAAGCGTGGTCAAGCCGACGAAAATTCAAACTGAGACACTACCGAAATCCGAGGTCGCTTGGCAGCCCCGAGGGCAAATGATAGTGTCGCATCAATCTAAAAAGAACAAGACCCGTGTTTCCGGGAGTCGCCCAAATGCATGTGCCGCTCGCCTTCCATGGGCTGCTGCTTAGTGGAAGAACTGCGATGAGCCGCGATGCTGTTGGCGGCATGAACTGGTCAGCGGCGTTGCGCCTCGGGCGAGTATCCAACCTGCCGACCGTGTGGACGAACGTGCTCGCGGGCATCGTGCTCTCAGGCGCGGCGCTAACGGTGTGGCCATCGCTGCTGCTCCTGCTTTCGCTGTCACTTTTCTACGTTGCCGGCATGTTTCTCAACGACGCATTCGATCGCGAGTTCGATCGGCGCAATCGGCCCGACCGTCCGATTCCGGCTGGCGACGTGACGGCGGTGACGGTCTTTGTCTACGGATTCGGCCTTCTTGCGTGCGGCCTCGCCCTTCTTTTCGCCGTCGGGTACGGGACGCTTGCGGCCACGGGCTGGCGCGCCCCGGCGGCGGGCACACTGCTGGCGGCGGTGATCGTGCTCTATGACGCTTGGCATAAAGAAAATCTTGCTGGCCCCTTCGTAATGGGTCTGTGCCGCCTCCTTGTTTACGTGGTTGCCGGCGTCGCTGTAGCAGGAGCACTTCCCGGGCGTCTCGTTCTCGCCGCCATCGTCGCTCTTTGCTATTTGATCGGCCTCACTTACGTCGCCAAGCAGGAGAGCTTGCGGCGCGTTCAGAATCTTTGGCCGCTCGTCTTTCTCGCCGTACCGTTCGTCTACGGCGCGCCGTTCGCCGGTACGGGCGCCGCCACGCTCGTGCTATATGTCCTTTTGCTCGGGACTGTGCTCGCGGCTCTTGCGCTGTTGTTTCGTTCCGGTGCGCCGGATGTCCCGCATGCCGTCATGCTGCTGATCGCGGGCATCAGTTTGCTCGATGGACTCTTCATGGCGGCGCAGGGCCAGCCGCTGCTCGCGGCGGCGGCCGTGGCGGCCTTTCTGTTGACACTCGTTCTCCAGCGTTTCGTTTCCGGGACCTGACCATGACTGTAACGTCGCTAGAATTACTGAAAGGATGGCTGCGCCGGCAATTGCCCGGCGACGCCGCGGGCTGGCTCGAGGCGCAGGCCTTGGCGGTCGCAGGGGACGAGAGCGACCGCACGCTGTTCCTGGCGATCAGTTTTGTGCATCGCCGTATCGGCAAGGCCGACCTTGCTCTTTCCACTGCGGACTTGGCGGCGGCGGAAGTGGCGCGCCCGGGTTGGCGCCCGGCCGGCTGGAGCCTGGATCAGGCCGCCCGTGTCTTTCTATTACTCGCCGCTGGCGGGTCGGGCGCGCGCTTCGCCGAACGCCTCGAGCAGCTCTTCGCGACAGCGGACATTGGCGAGTTGATCGCCTTCTATCGCGGACTGCCGCTCTATCCCGACCAACCGCGTTACCTTGAGCGCGCCGCCGAGGGTGTGCGCACCAACATGAAAGCCGTGTTCGAGGCGGTAGCCCACAACAACCCATACCCGTCGGAGCAATTCTCCGAAAGCCGCTGGAACCAGATGATCGTCAAGGCGCTCTTCATCGGCAGCACGCTCTATCCCGTCGAAGGCCTGGAGCGGCGTTGGAATCCGGACCTGACCCGTATGCTTTGCGATTATGCTCACGAACGCTGGGCGGCGGGGAGAGCGGTCAGCTACGAGCTTTGGCGTGGGGTCGGCCGGCACGCCGACAAGGCTGCCATCAACGACCTCGCCCGCGTATTCGCCGGCGGCGGACCCGTCGAGCGACAAGCTGCTGCGCTTGCGCTTGGGGAAAGTCCACATCGCGAGGCTGCAAGTATTCTCGGCCGCGATCCAACACTCGCGGCAGCGGTTCGCGGCGGTCAAATAAGTTGGCAGGGCCTCGCTGCGAAACATCTCTCCCCAAGCTGAGGAGGAATCACGACGATGTATATCGATCCTCACATCCACATGTGGGCGCGCACCACAGCCGATTACGAAGCTATGGCGGCGGCAGGCATTGTCGCCGTCATCGAACCGGCCTTCTGGATCGGCCAGCCGCGCACGTCCGTCGGAACCTACATTGACTATCTCTCGACCCTGGTGGGCTGGGAGCGGTTCCGCGCTGCGCAATTCGGCATCCGTCACTACTGCTCCATCGGCCTCAACAGCAAGGAGGCAAATAACGAGCGCCTCGCCGAGGCGGTCATGGAAATCCTGCCGCGTTTTCTACCCAAAGAGGGTGTCGTCGCTGTGGGGGAGATCGGCTATGACGAGCAGACGCCTGCCGAAGATAAATATTTCCGCGCCCAACTTGAACTAGCCAAGGAACTCGGCATGCTGGTGCAGATCCATACGCCGCATCGCGACAAGAAGCGTGGCACCTCGCGCTCCATGGCCGTCTGTCTTGAGCACAAGCTTCCGCCAGACCGCGTGATCATCGACCACAACAATGAGGAAACGGTCCACGAGGTGCTTGACCTCGGCTTCTGGGCAGCCTTCACCATCTATCCCCACACCAAGATGGGCAATGAGCGGATGGTTGAGATCGTGCGGCAATATGGTTCCGAGCACGTCTTCATCAATTCCAGTGCTGATTGGGGCGTATCCGATCCGCTTGCGGTGCCGAAGACGGCGCAGCTCATGCGCGAACGCGGGATCGCTGACGAGCATATCAGGCGCGTGACTTACGACAACGCGCTCAAGGCCTTCGCGGCGGGCGGGCAGATGGCAGAAAGCGATTGGCTATCGCCGCCGGCGATCGATCAGCGCACGTTGTTCGAGGGCAACTCGGTGTTGCGCGGCCAGGAGCCTCGTGTCGAGGCAAAGCGCAGCGCTAAGGAACGGATGCTGATCGAGTAGGTGAGCATGATGCGCAAAAGCGGCTTTGCGACGAAATCATGCTTCACTAAAAACTAGCGCGCAGCCAGAGCCCGTCCGGCTGCGAGCAGCGCGTTTTTCTCGTCATCGCTGAACAGACGTTCGCCGCGGTTGGCAATGCCGAGCGCGCCGATCACGCGCCCTCCGTGGAAGACTGGCACCACGATTGCTCCCTCCATGCCGGTCGCCTTGGCGCCCGGACGAACGTCGCCGCTTGCGTCGGTCTGAATGTTGCACGCATCGACGGGTCGCGCCCGCTCGACGGCCAGGCCGGCCATGCCTTTGCCGACGGGAATCTCGCGAATGACGGCGAGCACCGTCGGCGGAAATCGCCCGCTCAACGCTTTCAGATGCAGTAGTCCGTCCTGTTCGAGTAGATGCAGAGTGCCCGTGTCGGCGCCGAAACTGCGCACGATGCAATCTAGCCCATCCGAAAGATCGTTCGCGGCTAGAATTTCCGCAACCAAGTCCATTGGTTCCTCCCAGACGGCACGATGGCAGTTTAGCTGGAATTGCCCCAACCTTCCTATCCTGCGCGCACCGCCGGCGACTGATTGCGCGCTTGCGAACTTCGTGCCGTCTTCGTGCGCAGCGATCTGCTAACCTTCATTCTGAAGCCGCGGGCCGAACGCTCGGTTGCGGTGCTATGGGCGACCCATCTGTGCGACGAAGTGCCCGAGGCAGACCGCCTCGTCGTGCTGCCTCGGGGCAAGATCCTCGCGGACTCGACGCCCGCATGGTTCGTGGCGCGTTCCGCTAAGAGCACAGTCGAACAGGCCTTTTTGGCGATGACCGGTAGTCAAATTGACGCGTAGCGCTGCGGACGGTCGCTGTTTGCAACCGAAATGCGGCCGCGCAACATAAGCACAGTGAACACGCTCCTTTGAGCGAAAGACGCTTGCGGAAGCAGGCCCTGCGGACATATCATAGGTTGTCTAGGAACTCCGAAGTGGGTCCGGACTTGGTTAGGGCCTTCAGACCAAAGGAAACGAACATGGCGTGGACAACTCCGATCCTTGTCGAAATCTGCATCGGGCTCGAGATCAACGGCTATCTCCCGGCCGAGTTCTGATACGCGCCTACAAGTCTCGACGATCCCCGTGAATGGGGCGCCTGACCGCCATCGTACTCGGTGCCGCGGCGGGTGGAGGTTTTCCGCAATGGAACTGCCGGTGCGCGGTGTGTCGGCTTGCATGGGCGGACGACGCACAGGCGAAGCCGCGCACGCAGGCTAGCCTTGCTGTTTCCGCTGACGGCGAACACTGGATTCTGCTGAACGCTTCGCCGGACCTGCGCGCGCAGCTGCTGGCAACGCCGGCATTGCAGCCGCGGACCGGTGCCCGGGGCAGCCCGATTGCAGCGGTCGTCCTGACCGGCGCCGAAGTGGACCAGATCGCCGGGCTGCTGACATTACGCGAGCGTCAGGCGTTTGCCGTGTTTGCCACGGCCGAGACGCTTGCCGCCGTTGCAGCCAATCCGATCTTCGGCGTGCTGGCTCCAGATTTGGTGGTTCGAAAGGTGGTTTCACGCGACCAGCCATTTGCGCTCCCTGGTGGCATGACCGCCGAGCTGTTCGCCGTTCCCGGCAAGGTCGCCCTTTATCTCGAAGGCGGGAACCCAGCGCTTGCGGCGGAGACCGGAGCCAATGTGGGCGTCGAAGTTGTTTGCGGTTCCCGGAGGCTCGCCTACGTTCCCGGCGCAGCCGGCATCACGGCGGCGTTGCACGCACGTCTTGCCCGCGCCGACGTGATCTTCTTCGACGGCACGCTGTTTGTTGACGATGAGATGATCGCAACCGGCACCGGCGACAAAACTGGCCGGCGCATGGGGCATATGCCCATTGACGGGGAGGGCGGGACCCTCGCTGCGCTCGCTGACCTTCCCGGGCAGCGCATCTTGACCCACATCAACAACACCAATCCGATCCTGGTCGAGGGTTCCGCGGAGCGGCGCAAGGTGGAGGAAGCCGGCTTCGAGGTCGCCGAAGACGGCATGGAGATCGTGCTGTGAATACGTTGAGTGCGGAAGAGCTTGAGGCCCGCCTGCGCGATATCGGCGCGCGGCGTTATCACCGGCTGCATCCGTTTCACAAGTTGCTGCACGGCGGGGCTTGCGACAAAGGCCAGGTCCAGGCGTGGGCGCTTAATCGCTACTATTACCAGGCAACGATCCCGGTGAAGGACGCCAGCCTGATTGCGCGCTGCGATGACGCCGCGATTCGCCGAGAATGGCGGAGCCGCCTTGTCGATCACGACGGCACCCGCGAGGGCGAAGGCGGCATCGCGCGGTGGCTTAAGCTCACCGACGGACTGGGCCTTGATCGCGATTATGTCATGTCGCTACAGGGTCTGTTGCCGGCGACACGCTTTGCGGTCGATGCTTATGTGCACTTCGTGCGCGACAAGACGCTCCTGGAAGCGATCGCTTCCTCGCTCACGGAATTGTTTTCGCCAGCAATCATCAGCGAGCGTATGGAAGGCATGCTGAAGAACTATCAGTTCGTGACAGCGGAGACGCTCGCCTATTTCTCGCAGCGTCCGCCGCAGGCCGAGCGGGACTCGCGCTTTGCACTCGATTACGTCAAGCGACATGCCCGCACGCCGGAAACCCAGCGCCAGGTGCTCGCCGCGCTGGAATTCAAATGCGATGTGCTCTGGGCGATGCTTGACGCGCTCTATCACGCCTACGTGGCGCCAAAGCATGTGCCGCCCCGCGCCTTTATGCCCCATGACTAGGACATCATCGTGAGCGAGACGACATCGGCTATCGCGCCTGAAGTTTGCCCGCGTCTGCCGCGCGGCGTACGGCTCGTTCACAACGAAGCGCAAGGCGGATGGGTGCTGCTGGCACCGGAGCGCGTGTTCAAAGCCGATGCCATCGCCGTCGAGGTTCTCAAACGCTGCACCGGAGACGCGAGCTTTGGTGCTATCGTCGACGACTTGGCGAAAACCTATTCGGCCCCGCGCGATCGGATTCTGACCGACGTGACAACTCTGCTGCGCGGGCTCGCCGACAAGAGGCTACTGGAATTGTGAACGCAGCGCTGCACAGCCCGCTGGGCCTTCTCGCCGAACTGACACATCGCTGTCCGCTGAGTTGTCCGTATTGCTCAAATCCGCTGGCGCTGGAGCCGCGCGAAGCCGAGCTCGACACGCAAACCTGGGCGCGCGTGTTCTCCGAGGCTGCGGGGCTCGGCGTGCTGCAGGTGCATTTGTCGGGCGGCGAACCGGGCGCGCGGCGCGATCTTCCCGAGATCACCGCGGCCGCACACGCTGCCCGCCTCTACACCAATCTCATCACCTCGGCCGTTGGCATCACCGCCAGCACGCTGCAACAGCTCGCCGAGCGCGGGCTCGATCACGTGCAGATTTCTATCCAGGACAGCGAGCCGGCAAGCGCCGACCATATCGCCGGCTACAACGGCGCCTTCGCACGCAAGCAGGCGCTCGCTGCCGAAGTCGTGCGGCTTAAAATCCCGCTGACGGTCAACGCGGTCATGCACCGCGCCAACATTGACCGCGTTGAAGACATGGTCGCGCTCGCCCTCAAGCTCGGCGCCAGCCGCGTCGAGATTGCGCACGTGCAATACTACGGCTGGGCGCTCAAGAACCGCACCGCTTTGATGCCGACGAGCGACCAGGTGAAGCGGGCGGCGGCGGCTGTCGAAGGATTGCGGGCGCGGCACAAAGGCGAGATCGTCATCGACGCCGTGGTGCCGGATTATTATGCGCGGCTACCTAAACCGTGCG
>JBAUGC010000642.1:0-1719 GCA_049679485.1 Xanthobacteraceae bacterium | reverse complement strand
AGCCTGGCCAATGCCTTGCACGATGCCGCCGTGCAGCTGACCTTCGACGATCATCGGATTGATCACGGTCCCGACGTCATCAACCGCGGTGTAGTTTACGAGGCTGACTGTGCAGGTCTCCGCATCGATTTCCACTTCAGCTACATGGGCACCGCCCGGATAAGTGAAGTTGACCGGGTCGTAATAGGCTTGCTCCTCGAGCCCCGGTTCCAGTACTTCGAGTGGGTAGTCATGCGGCACATAGGCCGCGAGCGCGATGTCGGCGAAGGCCTTCTTCCGATCGGTGCCGGCAACCTTGAATTCACCGCCCCCGAATTCGATATCCTCCTCGCTGCTTTCCAGAAGATGGGCCGCGATTTTCTTGCCCTTGCCGATGATCTTGTCGCTTGCCTTCGATAGCGCCGCTCCGCCGACGACCAACGAGCGTGAGCCATAGGTGCCCATGCCGAACTGCACCTTGTCGGTATCGCCGAACACGATGTCGATATTGTCGAACGACACGCCGAGTTTCTCGCAGACGATCTGAGCAAATGTCGTCTCGTGACCTTGGCCATGACTGTGGGTACCGATGAGGACTGTCACTTGCCCGGTCGGATGCACGCGCACCGTCGCGCTCTCATAAAGACCTCCGCGCGCGCCGAGACGACCGGCGACGCGCGACGGCGCCAAGCCACAAGCCTCCACATAAGTACTGAGGCCGATGCCGCGCAGCTTGCCGTTGCTCGCTGAGATCGACTTACGTTTCGCGAAGCCGGCCCAATCGGAAACAACCAGCGCTTGATCCAGGCATCCCTTCGGATCTCCGCTGTCGTACTCCACCATGACCGGCGTCTGGTACGGAAAAGCCTCCTTAGGAATCATGTTGCGGCGGCGGATCTCGGCACGGTCGATTCCCATGTCGCCTGCCGCGACGTCGACGAGGCGTTCGAGCACGAACGTCGCCTCGGGACGGCCGGCGCCGCGATAGGCGTCGACCGGCACCGTATTGGTGAACACCACTTTCACTTCGCAATAAATCGCTGGCGTCGTGTAGACGCCTGCCAGTAGCGGCCCATACAGATTGGTCGGGATATTGGGGCCGAAGGTCGAGATGTAGCCGCCGATGTTCGCAATCGTATTGACGCGCAAACCGAGGAATTTGCCGTTTTCGTCGAGCGCCAACTCCGCCTCGGTGACGTGATCGCGGCCCTGAGCATCGGAAACGAATCCTTCGCTTCGCTCACAAACCCATTTGATCGGCCTCCCGACTTTCGGCGCGGTCCACGTGATCACCGCCTCTTCCGCATAATGGAATTGCTTGACGCCGAAGCCGCCGCCCACATCGGGCGCAACCACCCGCAACTTGTGCTGCGGAATGTTGAGCACGAACGCGCCCATTAGCAGGCGGACGACATGCGGAAATTGGCTCGTCGACCAAAGGGTATAATGGCCCGTCGCTGCATTGTGTTCGGCGATTGCCGCTCGCGGCTCCATCGGATTGCCCACCAGCCGATTGTTGACGAGGCTGATGCGGGCGACATGCGCGGCCTTGCGGAAGGCGGCATCGGTCGCGGCGGGATCGCCGAGCGCCCAATCGCAACACAGATTGTTCGGTACGTCGTCGAACAAGAGCGGCGCATCGCGCTTGATCGCGTCAAGAACGCCGACCACGGCAGGGAGCACTTCATAGTCAACCACGACGGCCTCGGCGGCCGCGCGTGCTTTCTCTAACGTTTGGGC
>JBAUGC010000641.1:0-8830 GCA_049679485.1 Xanthobacteraceae bacterium | reverse complement strand
GTCCTCTATATTCCTTATGAGACGATTCAGGATGCGAACTCCGCTTTCGCCAGTGACGAAGACGGTTATGCCAACAGTAACATTCAAAATATTCCCGGTGCACTCCAGGCCTGCGCCTCGCCAAATTTTTACTTCACCGCCACTACGCCGCAGGACATCCAGAACGCGCTCGTTCAGATGTTCGAGCAGTCCTTAATCTCGGCCCATGTATCGCATTAGCAACGTCTCGTCCCGCGGTCCGGCAAAACCGGACCGCGGACCGCACCTCACATTTGGCCTTAAGACGATAACCGCCCTGCGCAGACTTAACAGCTGCTCGGCGTGCCGTTGTACTGCACGCAGGTGCTGACGCGCGGCGTGGTGTACAGGCTGTCCGCAAGCGTGATCGGCCCGGTGAGAAAAGCGCCGAACATCGGCGCAAAGGCGTAGCTCACCTGGGCGAAGATCGCGTAGCACGGATAGGTGCCGTTGCAGGTATTGGCGGCGAAATTTGTCGGCAGGCCGGTAAAGGGAGCGCCTTGCGTCAGAGCGGTGCCGTTGACCGCATAGCTCCAGCTGACCACCGCTACCGTTGCCGAGGTCGCCTTGATCTGCGAGATGACGACCGTAGTCCCCGTACTCGCGTAAGGCGCAAGAATGGCACCAGTCGCGCCGGTTATCGCGGTCATGGTCGTGGTCGAAATCGGCAAGTAATTGGGGTTAGTACCGTCGCCGTATTGATTGGTGATGGCGGCTAGCGAGTAGGTCGCCGCGCGCACTTTCGCATATACGGCAATGGCGTTGCCGGCATCGAACGAGCCGAGAAACATCAACAGCAGCACCGGCATGATCATCGCGAACTCGAGCGCGGCGACCGCACGATTCGAGTCGATAAAACGCCAGACGTTGCCAGGCAGCGCCGTCATCATGAGTAGGGCTCAACCCGAAATGCGCTGACACCCATCAGTTCGATTTGATTGTTGGGCAGATTGGAAAGGTTGAATCCCAAAAGTCCGGTGATCACCGGCCACGCATAAACAAGCTGGACCACCACGACGTCGGTCGGCGCTGCGCCAGCGCTATTGTAAGTGTAATTGGGCTGGGTGTATTCCGTGGCGCCGTTATACATGGCTGGCGCACTCGTATTCGCGGCTGTAAAGGACGAGTAGTCCTGCACAACGATAAACATGTTGCTGCAGTTGAAGAGTGCCGACGGACAAACCATGGTGACGACGGTGCTGGCGGTCCATCCGTTGCTCTGCGCCTGTCCCGTCATGAAATAGCGGCCGGCCGTAACCGCGGCGTTCTGAATCGCCATTTGCGCAAAAAGGACGATACAAACCTGCAGCACGGCGACGAGGGTCGCGATAAACGCCGGGCCGATAATCGCGAATTCGACGGCCGTCGCCCCATTCTCGGCGCGGCAAAACCGGCCGATGGGCGCCACGCGGCGCCGCAAGCAGCCTGCCAACCGTGCCGCCACGCTCGGTCTATCCGCGCGTCTCGGCGGTCTCGACGGCCGGGCGATGATTGCGTCGTTTCGCAAAGCTTACCGTCCGCGCGGCAAATGCCGCGGTTTCGCACTGCTTACCAATGGATGAAACGCCTTGATTTTCCGTTGCGCCGAAAGCGGAGTCGCGGGGCCTGCATCGTTAACGGCTCGTTGAGGGAGGCGGAGAAACACCTCGGGATCCAACGAGTCTATTGTTCGAGCACGAGTTTGCCGTCGCTGTATTCGAATCGCCGCAGCCGCGACAAGAACGACAGGCCGAGCAGATTGCCGCTCAGCGCCTCGTCCGGCAGGACCAGCGCAGCGACGTCGCGAACGACGAGATCGCCGACTTCCACCATATCGAGCTGCGCCGGCGCGGCGAGCACCGTGCCATTGGCGGTTCTGACCTGGGCGACAAACTCGCGCTGCGCCGGGTGAATGCCGAGGCGCGCCGCATCGCTCGCGTTGAGCGCGATCACCGACGCTCCGGTGTCGATCATGAAGCTGAGTTGCCGACCGTCGACGCGGCCGTCAACCTGGAAGTGACCGCGCGCGTCACGCGGCACCACCACTGATCGCGAATTTACCGGTACCGGTGTCGCCGCCACCACGGGCTGCGCCGCCAATGCGGCTGGCGAAGGGCTTCCGGTCATGCGTGTGGCGTACCGCGGCACCAGAACGCTAGCAGCAAGCGCTAGCAATGCGAAGATGATGACGGAACGCATGAAAGCAGCCGACCTGTTTGGCTCATTTCAACACGCGGCCGCCAGCAACTCGCTAACGCGGTATACCGGCGGCCGGATTTCGGCGCGGATGGTCAGGAGCCTGTTAACAGTTCCGTTCGCAGTTGAACGATGGAACATTCCTGCATAACGGTCCGCTGCGAATCTTATGCGCCGGCCTGGTTTCGGTCATTGCGTCAGCCGCGCAGTCGTCACCGCCTGCTGGAACAACGCCTGCATTGCCGCGGTGATGTCCCCGTCCGTGGTTACCGAGAAGAACAGCCCCGAGGATGCACAGTTCTGCAGGTTAGGACCGATTTGGCTTTGGTAGGGCGCAACATAGCTATTATACCAGCTATTGCTCCCTGTACCCGACGCCGGCAGCGGCAGATATTCGGTGTACAGCACCGCAATCAGGATGCCGCGATTCTTCACCGTGTTACACCAAGTCGTGTTGAATGGCTGTTGGCAGCGGGTCCCGTCGAGCTGTTGCGAACATGTCGATGAAACCTCGTCGTCAACGCCGTCGGAAACAATGAACAACACCTCTTGCGGCGTGCTGCTTGCCCCGCCGGTCCCCGGATTCGGCATGACGCCGTTGATGTACGACATGGCATTTTCGAAATCGGTATCCGTGTCGTTATTGTTGTTCGTCTTCGTGAGGTAGTTGTTGGAGTACACCTCCATGACGTTGATATTTGCCGCTGCTGCTTGCGCACTTGTTAGGTTCGACGAGGGCTGCCCACCCGGCGCGAAGATGATGTTTGGGCTCGTGGTGTCGTTGAAGGTGTAAATTGCCACCTTATAAGTTGCGTTATTCGACGCTTCCGTCGAGGCCGCCGTGGTCATCAGCGATTGCGTCGCGCTCGCCATGTTTTGGATCCGCGTCACTACGCCGAGATTTTGCGCGAGCTGATAGTTGTCGATACCGCCGGGATTGCCCAGGTTATCGGCCGCCGGATCGGATTCATGGCAGGCGAAGGCGCAGCCGCCGGCATTGCCTCCATTTGACGGTGCGTTTTTGGTGGCGTTGATCATCGCTGTGATCCCGGCAGACGTAGCCGGCAGATCCATCGACGGCGAGTTGTCGAGCAGCAAATAAAAATTGATATTTGCTGCCGCCGAAGATGACGCCTGTGGCGACGATTCGCTGCTGCCGGAGGAGATCGGCCAATAGGTCTGGCCCAAGACGCCGGCAAACGAATTGACTGACGACGCCGTGTAGCTGACGGTAACGGTCCGCGTAAGCCCGCTGGTGCCGACGTTGACGTTCAAGCTGTTGATGATGAGTCCTGGGATGGTAGAGGTCTCACCATTGAACATATTCTCCGCGGCCGCCTGTGCGTTCGCGACCGGTTGCTGCAGCATGGCCGGGGTGACTGCCGCCAGTGCGGCGGCATCGGCCGCAGCATTGAGCAAATTTCGTTTTTGGATCGCGCTCGAGAAATCCAGCGCCATGCCGCCCAAAAAGACCAAGGGAACAAGCGACAAGCCGAGGAGAATTGCGGCATTGCCATTGCGCTCGTCGCGAAATCTTGTGATCGCCTCCCGCATCGCGGCAACAACAAGTCCCGACCGACCAACTTTCACCAAATTAGACAGACTCTCGATTGCCATTCGCATGGTTTGCGTCCTCCAGCCCAGGCTCGGACGAAACCTTGATGGCCTTCAATTATTAAACATGCTGTGAAGCTTGGTCGTGAAGGCACGTTATCATCGGGTAACTCCTTTCGCGCCAATTCGGCAACGCATGTTCAACCATGCGGTAATGCCTGCGCTTTGCGGCACGTCAAAGATGGCAACGTAGCAGTCCAGTCCAGTCGCAGTAACCAAAGCCGACGCGGCAACAACCGAAAGAATGCCGCGAGCAGAAGTAAAACTGATAGTCGGACCCGCAATGGTCCGAACAATAGGGGCGGCCGCTGAACGGATCGTTGGCGCAATGATTGCGGAATCGGCGCGGCAGCGATTGCGGCACTTGCCAATCCACCTGAATGAGCGGAACGACCCCGGGCAGCTCGGCAGTTTGGCCTGCAGGACAAATTGCAGCCCACGCAACACCGGCAATGACAGCGAAAATGACAGCTAAGGTCTTCATCCGGATTCCCCTGCAAATGTGTTGGTGATTGACGGCGCGTCCACCGCTGCGCTCGGTTCTGCTGCAACCAGCGGACGTTCTTTCGCCAAGGCGGCGCGCTGGATCGGCAGGCATATGCAAAAACGCGTCCCGCTGCCTTCCTTGCTGTGCACCTCGATGCCGCCGCCGTGTCGGTCAACCGCGATCTTGACCAGATAGAGCCCGACGCCGGTGCCTACGATTCCGGAAACGTTGCTGCCGCGATAATAGCGCTCGAACAGCCGATCGAGATCGCCGGCCGGAATGCCGATGCCGTGATCGGCGACGGTGAGGACCACTTCGTTGCCATCGATGGTCGCCTCGACCTCGATCGTACTGCCGCCCGGCGAATATTTGACAGCATTGGATAAGAGATTGCTGAAAACCTGAAACAACAGCTTCGCATCGCCTACCATTGGCATCGCTGTCGCCGTGAACCGCTCGGCGATATCCGCGCCCGGTACCATCTCCCGATGCAACTGGCAGACCTCACGCAGCAACAACGCCATGTCCATCTCGGCCGGTTGGAAATAAAGCTCCGCACCGCCGTCCATCATCCGGGCAGAGTTGAGCAGGTTGTCGATCAGGTGGGTCAGCCGCAGGACCGCGGCGCGCACCTTACCGGCGCGCTCATCGATTTCGGCCGGCGCCATTGAATCTCTCATCTTGCCGAGGCGGCGGGCGTGGCCGTCGATGATGGTCAACGGGGTGCGGAACTCATGGGACGCCATCGACACGAAATTTCGCTGCAACAGCGCGAGGCGCTGTTCCTGCGCAAGTTGTTCCTCGAGCATCGCCGCCTGGCGGGCGAGCGTGCGTTGACTGCGCATCAGCTCAATCGCGTTATTGCGGAACACGACGGTAGCCTGCGCCATTTCGCCGATCTCATCGCGCCTTTCGGTTTCCGGAATCTCGGTATCGGTATTGTTTGCGGCCAGCTGGCGCATCCGGTCCGCCAGATGCAAAAGCGGCTCCGAAATGGAGCGGCTGATATGGACCAGCGCGGCGACGACCATGATGCCGGCGATCACGATGCCGAGGACGATCAGCCAAAACGCCTGGCGATAGGCGACGCCGAGACGATCGCTCGCAACCTGGGCATTCGCAACTGCCTGGTCGGTCAATTGACCAAGCGCATCGCTCGCTGCGTCGTAGGCGGAGCGCGAAGTGCTGCTGTACATCGCCTGCGCCTCCGCCTTGCGGTTGGTGCGCGACAGCACCAGCATCTGGTTGACGATCTTTCGATAGTCGGTCCAATGCTCCTTGAAGCGTCGATATAGCTTAGCCTCGGCCGCGTCATGCCGTATCCGCTCGAAACCGCGCTCGGCTTCGGCTATCGACCGATCGAGATCCGCCATCTGCTTTTCGGTCGCCGCGATCTCGGACGAGTCGGACGACAACAGATTGCTGCCCTCGATGGCGCGGAAGTCGGACGTGAAATTGTTGAGGTCGCCAAGCACACGAGTATTCGGCAGCCACAGCTCGGCGACGTCGGCGGATAGCCGATTGAAATTGCTCAGGCGCCAGATGCTGAACAGGCCCAGCACGACAACCAGCAAGAAAAAGACCAGAAACACCGCGGTGAGGTGGAACCGGATCGAGTGCGGCTGCCGCATCGGGGCCAACCATCGGTGAGCAAAGCTGCCTTGCGTCTGCAATGACGACCTTCCCGCGATACATTATGTAACAAATTTATATACCAAGCCGGGAACCAGAACCACCGGAACTGGCAACCGCCGACCTACCGCCGGCCGCGGCGTGAACCGAGCTGAATTGCGCCCAATTTGCGAGCGCTCCCGGCGATGCGGAACTTAAAACCGAACGAAGGGCGGCGGAAGAGGCGTCCCGCGGGCGCACGCTGATGCGCTTGCTCGTGTTGCGTGGTGAGTTTCACCCGGCAATCGCCACAGTTAAGCGCCCCTTGACGTGCAAGCCCGTAGCAAAAGCACTATGATGATAAGCATGCCTGAAAACCAAAAGAAGATTCTGTGCATCGAGGACGACCGCGAAACCGCAGCACTCATTGCCGAGGAACTGATCGACCGCGGTTACGCGGTCACGCTGGCACATGATGGCCGGGACGGGCTCGCGGCCATCCTCAAGACGATGCCTGACCTGGTGCTGTCGGATATTAGCATGCCGATAATGTCAGGCTTCGAACTGCTGGAGCGCCTGGTCGCGCTCGCACCGCGGTTCGCGAAAATGCCGTTTGTCTTTCTCACCGCGCTGACCGATCGGGACAACGAGCTGAAAGGCCGCCAGTTAGGCGCCGACGACTACGTGACCAAGCCGATCGATTTCGACGTGCTCGCGACCATTATCACGGCGCGATTGGCCGGCATCGCGCGCACCGGGCTGTGGCCGAAGCTTTCTGAACTCAACGACCGCGAAGTGGAAGTCTTGACCTGGGTCGCCCGCGGCAAAACATCAGCGGAAATTGCGCAGATCGTCGGCTTGACCAAGCGCACTATCGATTTTCATATCGACAATGCACGCACCAAGCTTGGCGCCGCCACTCGCACCGAGGCCGTTATCAAAGCCGCCTCCGGACGGCTGATCGAACCGTAAAGCGCCGTCCGGAAAGCTCACGCGCAATAAGTCGTCTCTGACGAAAGTCCGCGTTGGCCGGTCGCGCGGCCCGACTTTCCCCGATCAAGCCGATAGCCCACGCCGGACTCGCTGACGATCAGCAAAGGATGCGTCGGTTTGATTTCTATCTTTTTCCGCAGCTTCCGCACCAGGATACGGAGGTACTGAATATTGCCGGCGCGATTGCCCCAGATGTCCCGGATCAATTGCTGGTGCGTCACGACCAGCCCGACATGCGTGGCAAGTGCATGAAGAAGAGTGTACTCCTTGCGCGTCAGCTGCACGCGTCTGCCGTCCAAAGTCACCGCCCTCGAAACCAGATCGATGGAAAGCGCACCTGCTCTCACGACCGGCTCCTTGTTGGTGCTGCGCAAGTGCCTGCGCAGCGCGGCCTCGCCGCGGGCCAGCAATTCCGCAATGCCGAACGGCTTGACGATGTAGTCGTCAGCGCCGAGTTTCAGCAATCGAACCTTTTCACGCTCGTCGGAATGGGTCGAAAGGACGATCATCGGCACGTTCGACCACGAGCGGATGCGCTCGAGCACCTCGGAACCTTCAAGATCGGGCAAATTAAGATCCAAAATAATCAAATCCGGCGTGCTCATGGTCGCAATGCGCAGTCCCACGGCGCCGGTCTCGGCCTCGAATACCGAAAATCCCTGAAGCTCGAAGCTGGCACGAAGCAAGCGCCTGATCTGCGGCTCATTATCGATCACCAGGACTTTAGTCATTGAGCGCGCTTGCAAGCTCTCTGGCGTCCACCGGCAGTGACGCCGTCCTTTGCTACGTTCGCAGTCAGATTGCGAAGTCCGCGCCGGTCCCGAAGGGTGGACACGATCTATTGCCTTTCCGATGGCGCTTTGTTCGTAGCTCTCCAAGCACCTTCCGGCTGAAAATTATGACAGTCATTTTTCTCCACCTCGCCATAATAAGTCGAGATGTCTCCCGGCCGAAAAATATATGAAAATCATATATCCCTTTGACCATCGCGCTGTCGTTGCATCCAAATCGCTCAAGACATTGCCCCGTGGCCCCTTTTTATGGGCATAGAATCGCAGGCCTCACAGCGCGGTGCCGCGAGGCCCGCACCACTTAGAAGTGGATGATGATGTCGCTCGCCGCGATCACCGCCCAATTCCTTGTCGGAGGGATGCCGCCGGCGATATCGCCGTTGAAGGCCGGGTTGTTGCTCGCATGGTAGTACGCGATTTCGGGACGAATCTCGATCTGCGGCGAGAACCAATGCTGCCAAGCCAGCGCCGCATCCAAATAGGCGTTCGGCACTCCGGTGCGCTGTCCATTCGGATCGTTGAAATACTCTGTGCGCAGCGAGAAATTGTTCAGCTTGTTCGGCGAATAGTTCAGATAAACAAGAAAGGTCTGAGTATCGGATGTGCAGGTCAGTGGCGCCCCAGCCACAGTATTTGCTGAGGCGGTGGCGCCATTCCACGCACTGGGGCCGGCGCAAACTGCCGCGTTCGGTCCGTTGAACGGGGTGAATTGTGGGCTGAACGGCGTGCCGCCACCGGCGATAATCCCTTGGGCCGTCGCGCTGTTGAGGTTCGGCACCCCATTTTCATGAATATTCCAAGTCTCGAACGCGATGCTCCAGTAATCGCTGAGCTTGTGATAATAGGTCAGGCCGACCCATTGCAGATTGTTGTAACCCCACTGGCCGCCATTCCAGGCGTCCATGACAATATTAAGATCGTCCCTTCCGTCATCACTGGTCCAGCGAAGCCCAACCGTCCCCGACGGTACCGCTCCCGGGTCCTTGAGCATCGTCGCCCCAGGATAAAGTGGGTTACCCGGCATCAGATTGGTCACATGCGCGCCCGCGTTCCACGGCATGGTGTCGCTGCCGACGCTCACGCCGAGCTGGAGAATCCAGTTCTTGGTGACAGCCGTCGTAACCTCGAGGCCAGTGTTGGT
>JBAUGC010000640.1:0-6096 GCA_049679485.1 Xanthobacteraceae bacterium | reverse complement strand
CAACTCTTGGCCGGACAACGCCAACCTCGACAAAGCGCGCCGGCTGCTATGGCCGATCAAGCAGAAATACGGCCGGAAACTTTCCTGGGCCGACCTGATGGTTCTCACCGGCAACGTCGCCCTCGAGTCGATGGGATTCAAGACGTTCGGTTTCGGCGGCGGCCGCGTCGATGTCTGGGAGCCTGAACAGCTTTACTGGGGTCCTGAAGGGCCGTGGCTGGGCGATGAACGCTATAGCGGCGAACGCGAGCTGCAGAATCCGCTCGCCGCCGTGCAGATGGGTCTGATCTACGTCAATCCGGAAGGGCCGAACGGCAAACCGGACCCGGTGGCTGCAGCAAAAGACATCCGCGAAACGTTCTTCCGCATGGCGATGAACGACGAGGAGACAGTCGCGCTGATTGCCGGCGGCCATACCTTCGGCAAGACCCACGGTGCCGGCGATCCGTCGCTGCTCGGCCCGGCGCCGGAAGGTGGGGCCATCGAGGATCAGGGCCTCGGCTGGAAGAGCAAGTTCGGCACGGGCGCGGGCGCTGACGCGATCACCGGCGGCCCCGAAGTCACCTGGTCGCAGACGCCGACGAAGTGGAGCAACCACTTCTTCGACAACCTGTTCAACAATGAATGGGAGCTGACCAAGAGCCCGGCCGGAGCCTATCAGTGGAAGGCGAAAGGCGGCGCCGCCACGATCCCGGACGCGTACGATAAGTCGAAGAAGCATGCGCCGACCATGCTGACCACTGACCTGTCGCTGCGGATGGACCCGATTTACGAGAAGATTTCGCGGCGCTTCTATGAGCATCCGGATCAGTTCGCCGACGCGTTTGCCCGAGCGTGGTTCAAGCTAACGCACCGCGACATGGGGCCGATTCATCGTTATCTCGGTCCGCTCGTCCCGAAGGAGATTCTGATCTGGCAAGACCCGATCCCGGCGGTCGATCACCCGCTGATCGGGGAGAAGGACATTGCCGCTCTGAAGGCGAAAATCCTCGCCTCCGGCCTGACCGTTTCCCAGCTGGCGTCGACGGCTTGGGCGGCGGCGTCGACCTTCCGCGGTTCCGACAAGCGCGGCGGCGCGAACGGCGCGCGCATTCGGCTTGCGCCGCAAAAGGACTGGGACGTCAACCAGCCGGTTCAGTTGGCGAAGGTTCTGCGCAAGCTCGAGGCGATCCAAAAGGAATTCAATGCTTCGCAGACCAAGAGTAAGTCCAAGGGCAAGAAAGTTTCGCTTGCTGACCTGATCGTTCTCGGCGGCTGCGCAGCCGTCGAGGAAGCGGCGAAGAAGGCTGGCGTCGCCGTGAAGGTTCCGTTCACGCCGGGGCGCACGGACGCCTCGCAGGACGAGACCGACGTCGATTCCTTCGCCCCACTCGAACCGACCGCTGACGGTTTCCGCAACTATCTCCGCGGCAAGCAGCTCATGGCGCCTGAGGAGGCATTGGTGGATCGGGCGCAATTGCTGACACTGACGGCGCCCGAGATGACGGTTCTCCTCGGCGGCCTGCGCGTGCTGGGCGCCAATGCCGGGCAGTCCAAGCACGGCGTTTTCACCAAGCAGCCCGGAAAGCTGACGAACGACTTCTTCGTCAACCTGCTCGACATGCGCACGGAGTGGCAGCCCGCTGGCTCCGATGGCGTGTACGAGGGCCGCGACCGAAAGACGAAGGCGGTCAAGTGGACCGGCACCCGCATCGACCTGATCTTCGGTTCGCACTCGCAACTGCGCGCTCTCGCTGAAGTTTATGCGTGCGCGGATTCCAAGGAGAAGTTCGTGAAAGACTTCGTCGCGGCGTGGACCAAGGTGATGAACGCCGATCGCTTCGACCTTGCCTGATCTCAGCTGAGCCGCAGCACCACCAGTGGGACTAAGGAAACGGCCGGGGTCATGCCCGGCCGTTTTGTCTTGGACATGATGGAATGCGGGGGCGGCAGTACCGCGACATGCCCAAGCCCCGCCGAGCGCTAACAGGTCGTAACCCTTTGATCATGCAAGCCGCGTATGATGACCATTGTCCGGCCGGTCATACCCGCGGAGCCAGGCTTGACGGCGCAACACGGCGCCGCCTTACTCGGCCCGAATGGTCATCGAATCGTCACCGAGGGCAGCGAGGGTGAGGCTTGCGGAACAAGGAGCAGCTATGGTCGATCGCGGCCATGCGACCGCTGTCGCACTAGAACCCGGTCAGGCGCGCCGCCTGGCCGCGCCTGTACGCCTGGCGGAGCCGGCGGAAAAGCACGCCGCGTCGGCGCTGGCATCAAGCCCGGATCGCTTCATCAATCGGGAACTGTCCTGGCTCAATTTCAATCGCCGGGTTCTCGAAGAATCCGCCAACCGCGGACATCCGCTGCTGGAGCGGCTGAAATTTCTGTCGATCTCGTCGAACAACCTCGATGAATTCTTCATGGTGCGGGTGGCCGGCTTGCGCGCGCAGGTGCGCGCCGGCATCGCTACGAAGAGCCCGGAGGGATTGACCCCGGCCGAACAGCTTGTGCGGATCGCCGAGGCGGTCGAGTTGCTGGTGCATGACCAGCAGGCGCAGTGGCGCGAACTACGCGCGGCGCTGGCCCAAGCCGGCATCGTGCTGATCGATGCTTCCGAGGTCACCAAAGCGGAGAAGTCCTGGCTCGAAGATTACTTCCTGTCCCATATTTTCCCGTTGCTGACCCCGCTCGCGGTCGATCCGGCGCATCCGTTCCCGTTTATTCCGAATCTGGGTTTCTCGATTGCCTTGCAGCTCGCGCGGGCCAAAGACGGCAAGGCGATGAACGCTCTCATCCGCATGCCGAACCGCATCGAGAGATTCGCGCGGCTGCCGCAGGCCGGGGAGGGTGGCGAAGTTCGCCTGATCTCGGTCGAAGGCGTGACCAGCCTTTTCACCAGCAAGTTGTTTCCCGGCTACGCCGTGAAGGGAGTGGGCGCGTTCCGCGTCATCCGCGACTCCGAGCTCGAAGTCCTTGAAGAAGCCGAAGACCTGGTGCGGCTGTTTGAGACTGCGCTCAAACGCCGCCGGCGCGGTTTGGTGATCAGGCTCGATATTGAAGCCAATATGCCGGCCGAGTTGCAGCGCTTCGTGCAGCGCGCGCTGGACGCGGCGGATGACGCTTTGTTCAAGGTCGATGGCGTACTTGCGCTCGACGAGATGTCGCAGATCGCCAAGTTGCACCGGCCTGATCTCGAATTCGTGCCCTATACTCCGCGTTATCCCGATCGCATCCGTGACCATGGCGGCGATTGCTTTGCCGCGATCCGGCAGAAGGATCTCATTGTCCACCATCCCTATGAGTCATTCGACGTCGTGGTGGATTTTCTGCATCAGGCCACGCGCGATCCGGATGTGGTGGCGATCAAGCAGACGCTCTATCGCACCTCGGCCGACTCGCCAATCGTCAAGACGCTGGCAGAGGCTGCCGAGGCCGGCAAATCGGTCACCGCGGTCGTCGAGCTCAAGGCGCGCTTCGACGAAGAGGCCAATATCCGCTGGGCGCGCGATCTCGAGCGCGCCGGCGTGCAGGTCGTCTACGGCTTCATTGAACTCAAGACGCATGCGAAGCTCTCGCTGGTGGTTCGGCGCGAGGGCAGTTCGCTTGCTTCGTACGTGCATGTCGGCACCGGCAATTATCATCCGGTGACGGCACGCATTTATACCGATCTGTCGTTCTTCACCGCCGATCCCGTCATCGCCCACGACGTCGCCCGCGTGTTCAACTACGTGACCGGCTACGCGGAGCCGGCCGAGCTCGAACGTATGGCGGTGTCGCCGCTGACTTTGCGCAAGCGGATCGTCGATCACATCGACCAGGAGATCGTACACGCCAAAGCCGGCCGTCCGGCGGCGATTTGGATGAAAATGAATTCGCTGGTTGATCCCGACATCATCGACGCGCTGTATCGCGCGTCGAGTGCCGGCGTGGCGATCGAACTTGTAGTGCGCGGCATTTGCTGCCTGCGGCCAGGGGTTGAAGGCCTCTCGGAAAATATCCGCGTCAAATCGATTGTCGGCCGCTTTCTGGAACATGGCCGCATCTATTGCTTCGGCTCCGGTCACGTACTGCCCCATGCGAAGGCCGCGGTTTATATCTCCTCCGCCGATATGATGCCGCGCAACCTCGACCGCCGCGTCGAGGTGCTCTGCCCGATCCTCAATCCCACCGTGCACGAGCAAGTGCTCGATCAGATCATGGTGGCAAATTTCAAGGACAACGAGCAAAGCTGGCAGCTGCTGGCCGACGGCACCTCCTCGCGCATCAAGCCTGGCGCCGGCGAGGAGAGGTTCAACGCGCACACTTATTTCATGACCAATCCAAGCCTTTCCGGGCGCGGCAAGTCGCTGAAAGATTCCATTCCCCGATTGCCGCATCGCTCGGATCGGGCGTGAGCAACGCGCAACGCCCGTCATTGGCGTTACGCTGATTTCAGAAGATGATCCGCGCCAAGATCGACGCACCCGGACGCCTCGAGCACGGTCCGCCGCTTGCCGTCATCGACATCGGCTCGAATTCGGTGCGCCTCGTGGTCTATGAGGCGCTCACGCGCAGCCCGACCGCGCTGTTCAACGAAAAAGCGTTGTGCGGGCTCGGTCGCGAGGTGCAGTCGACCGGGCTCCTGGCCGCCGACGCGGTCGAGCACGCGCTGTCGGCGCTCAAGCGCTACCGGGCGCTGTGCACCACCATGGGGGTGAAAAAAGTTTTGGCGATCGCTACCGCCGCCTGCCGCGATGCCAAAAACGGCCACGCCTTCATCAAGTTCGCCGAGCGAATCATAGGGACCGACATCACGATCCTTTCAGGCTCGCAAGAGGCGGAACTGACCGCACTTGGCGTGATCTCGGGGGTACACGAGGCCGACGGCGTCGTGGGCGATCTTGGCGGCGGCTCGCTCGAGCTCGTCGATATTCACGGCATTCGCGTGCGGCGCGGCCTGACCCGGCCGCTCGGCGGCCTCGCTCTGGCCGATATTTCGGCGAAGTCGCTCAAGAAGGCGGAAAAATTCGTCAAGAAGACGCTCGGCAGTCTCCCCGTGCTCAAGGGGTGCGAAGACCGTACATTCTATGCGGTCGGCGGCACCTGGCGGGCACTGGCACGGCTGCACATGTGGCAGACCGGCTATCCGCTGCACGTCATGCACGGTTACGCCATTGCGGCAGACGACGCGCTCGAATTTGCCCGCCTGGTGCACCGCGTGGACGTCGAGACGCTGTCCAACATCGAAGTGGTAAACAACGCGCGCCGGCCGCTGCTCGCTTACGCGGCGCTGGTGCTTGAATACGTGTTGCGCATCGGCAAGCCGCGCCAGGTGGTATTTTCCGCGCTCGGCGTGCGCGAGGGTCTGCTTTACTCGCTGCTCAAGCAAAAAGACAAAGAGAAGGATGCACTAATCGAAGCGGCCCGCCGCCTCAACCAATTGCGCTCGCGGTCGCCTCAGCACGGCGAAGAGTTGATCGGTTGGACCGATCGCTTCATGGCCTCGTCGGGCCTCGACGAGACCGGCGAGGAACGCCGCCTTCGTCACGCTGCATGTCTTCTGGCGGACATCGGCTGGCGCGCGCACCCGGATTATCGCGGCGAGCAGTCGCTTAATATCATCGCCCATGGCGGCTTCACCGCGATCGACCATCCAGGCCGCGCTTATCTGGCGCTATCAGTGTTCTACCGTCACGTCGGTTTGGTGATGGACGACGAGCTGTCGCCACGGCTGCGTGAACTTGCCTCGACGCGCATGATCGACCGGGCGCGCGTGCTGGGTGCCGCCATGCGGCTCGCTTATGTCGTATCGGCGGCGATGCCCGGCGTGCTGCCGAGAACGCCGCTTGCGGTGGAGCGGCAGCGACTCGCGCTCCATCTGCCCGGCGAATATGCTGCGTTGGCCGGCGAACGTGTGCTGAGCCGCCTGCGCTCGCTGGCGCGGCTTATTGGCCGCGAGCCGGTGATGCTGATGGGCTAAACGAAGCTGCACCGGCGTTGCCAAGGCCGCAGCACTGCTATTGAATGATTTGAGCAAAATCAGAGGGTGAGTTGCGCTCGTGACGAGCCGCAACATGGGGGGACGACATGGAAAATCTGAAGCGCTTCTTCGTGGTTATCGCCGTGATTTCCGTT
>JBAUGC010000639.1:0-2107 GCA_049679485.1 Xanthobacteraceae bacterium | reverse complement strand
GCCGTCCAGCGCACGGCAAGATTCAATTTTCGGTCAAGAAGGCGTACGCCGAACAGGAAGCTGACTTGATCGGGCGGAATGCTTGCGAGCGGAGCGCCGACACAGCCGACTGAAGTTGGTGCGGCGGGACAGCCGGCCGCGAGCGTCGGGTTGGTCGACACGCTCTGTCCTATCAGGTGCTGGCCGGAGACTCCGGCGAACCATCTGCCCGCGTCGTAATTGGCCTCGAGCTCGATCCCCTGGATTACAGCGTTGCCAATATTCTGATATTGAAAGCAGTCGGTATAACCCAGTGGCGTCGGCACGCATGGCGCCGGCGGCGGTAGTGTACCGGTGAAATCGACAAAGGCTGGCACCATATCGATGTAGTTGGTGATGTCGTTTCTGAATGCGTTCACCTTGGCGCGTACCTTGTCGCCGGGCGACCAGACATCATCGTATTTGATATTGAGGCCGATCTCCTTGGTCTTACCGATCTCGGGCTGCAAGTTCGGGTTCGGCTCGAAGTAGAAAAATCCGCCGGGATGGAATCCGGAAACGAAAGCCTCGGTCACCGAAGGGGCGCGATAGCCTTCCGCATAGGTGAAATAGGGCGTCAGTCCCTGGATCGGCGTAATGCCCAGCGTCGTCTTTGGCGACAAGTGCTGACCGGATTCATTGCTGCCGTCGCCGTTGAGATCGAAGCCATCGTAGCGCAAGGCGTTAACCATCTCGAACCAGGTGGAATAATTGATCTTCCACTCAACGAAACCGCCGTATGTGTTGCGCTCGCCATTCGGCGTCAGGTTGATGTTGCAAGCTCCGTTAATGAGTTGATCGGCACCGCAACTGGTGCCGACATTTATCCTGTCGTTATTGAAATCGCCGCCATAGGTCACCGTCTGAAGAAAAGGTCCGGTGTCGAAGCGAGACGTGTTATTGACTCTAGTCCCGGTAGTGTTGAGCAGGTAATTGGTTGAAGTCCCGGGCGGCCCGGAAAAGTCGATGCCGTCTTGGATATACGGGATTTTAACGGTCTCGCGAGCGTCCGTCTGATTCCAGTAGACGTCGGTCTTAAGGTCGAAGAGCGTGGTCTCGGGACTCTTGAAGCGGTATTGGGCCGTAACGGTCTGATTGCTGATGTTCTCACCATAGACGCCAATCCCCGGGACCGTAGTCCCCGAGCCGGTCGTATCTCCGAAGTCATAGCTGGTATTGTAAGTGATGGCCGTGAGCTTAATCTCTTGGCCCTCGCCGGGACGGGCGGTCATCTTTACTATCCCGGATTCAGCTTGATTTCCGGTGTAGGGAACAACGGAACTACCGGGTACCACAGTGGTGGGATAGCCGGCGCAGTTAGAAACACACTGGAGCGATGTGAGATTGCCGGCTCCCGAGGTGAAGTTGCCACTGTCGCGATAGATGCCGCCGACAAAAATGTCGCCGAGTGGGCCGCGCGCGCCGCCGAAAGTCGAGGCGAGCCATTGATCGCCATTGGTTCCGAACATGGCGTGACTCTGGATCGCTTGCGTTTCGCCGGGCAGCAAAATGTCGTCCAAATCCTTGGTGCGAAACGAAGCGACGCCCCCGATCGCGCCGGAACCGTAGATATTGGCGACAGGACCGCGAACGACATCCGCTCCCCCTATGAGTTCCGGATCGAGATAGAATTGTCCGTTGGCGAAGTGGCCCGATCGCTGGAAATCCTGCAGCGCGCCATCGACGAGAGTGGTGACCCGACCGAAATCCTGCAATCCGCGCACGTTGATTGACGAACCGGGATCGTCGGGCCGATCAGAAAACCACACGCTCGGCATGCCGTTGAAAATATCCGACACGCGCGCCGGCATGGCTTGAGTGATTTGCTCTTGGCGCACCACACTGACCGCCGCCAACGTATTGATCACCGGCTCGGGATTCATGGTTGCCGCGCTGCTGACCGGATCGGTCGAAACTGGCGGCTTCGGCGCCGGCGCGGTGTGTTGCACGGCACGGACCGGCTTGCGCGCCGGCTTCGGCTTCGCCGTCGCCGCGTGCTTCTGCGCCGGCGCCTCGACCGTGACAGGCGGCAGCGATTGCTGCTGCGTCTGCGGCGTCGCCGTCTGCGCGCCCGCCGCTGAAGCCAAAC
>JBAUGC010000638.1:0-17192 GCA_049679485.1 Xanthobacteraceae bacterium | reverse complement strand
CAATTGGCCTCGGCGGGGAACTTTTTTCAATCTTGGCAATGAGGCGGCTAATCAAACGGCGCACTTCGGCGCTTATGCGTCGCGACCATGACCTAAGCGTGTCGGTCGGCAACGAAATTCGCGCCTTCGATCAGGGTTGCGGCGGCGGCTCCGAACTGGGCCAGCGCTTGTTCCGCTTCTGCGACAAGCTGCTTAAGCCGGGCTTTTGCGCCGGCTACTCCAAGCACAGCGACCATGGTCGCCTTACCCGCAACGGCGTCCTTACCGGTCTGTTTGCCGACAAGCGCGGGATCACCTTCAAGGTCGAGCAGATCATCAGCGATTTGGAAGGCTTGACCAACGGCAGATCCATACCGCTCGAGCGCCTTGCGCTGCGAAGCTGTCGCCGATCCAAGCATCCCGCCGGCCTCGCAGGCGAATCGCAACAGCGCGCCGGTCTTCATCGCCTGCAGGGTGCGCACTTCGTTCTCGCCAAGCCGTTGGGGCCCGTTACCGGCAAAGCGACCCTCCGCGGCGAGATCGAGCATTTGGCCACCGACCATGCCGCCCAGGCCGGCGGCGCGGGCAAGCGCGCTGACGAGCTCGATACGCACAGCCGGATCGGGGTGCGTCTGCGGCCTGGCCAGGATGTCGAAGGCGAAGGTGAGAAGCCCGTCGCCCGCGAGAATGGCGGTCGCCTCGTCGAAGGCTTTGTGTGCTGTAGGTTGTCCACGCCTTAAATCGTCGTTGTCCATGGCGGGCAGGTCGTCATGCACGAGGGAGTAGCAATGTACGCATTCGAGCGCGGCGCCAGCCATCAAAGCCTGCGGTCGCGCCACACCGAACAGGGCGGCGCATTCCACGACCAGAAAGGGCCGAAACCTCTTGCCACCACCAAGGCTCGAATACCGCATGGCCTCGATGAGGCGGGCCGGCCGGCTCAGCTCCCCATCCGCAGGCGTTGCCGACAAAAGTCGGTCAAGCAGCTGGTCAGTTTCTTTAGCCGTCGTGTCGAGGCGCGAGAGAAAAGGGCTGATTTTTCCATTCATTGCTTAATTGCCCGGTGCTTCCAGCGTGCCCAATGGGCTCTACCAGTCCTATAATTGTGCAGAGCCGCCCAGCCTCCGGGTGGTTCAGCGTTACATCGATGAATGGCAAACCCCGTTCAGCCGCCAAGGACTATCTGTGACCAACGAGCTTATAGCGTCAATGGTGCTGGCTATCTGGATCTATCTCCTGTTGGGCCGCGGGGGGTTTTGGCTGGGCAGGGAGCGTGATGACAACATGCCGGCCGGAGAGGGCGCTTGGCCCCCGGTAACCGCCGTTATCCCGGCTCGCGACGAGGCCGCATGCATTGGCAGGACTGTCGCATCGCTCCTTCGCCAGGATTACCCTGGCGAATTCACGGTGATCGTGGTCGACGACCAGAGTCGGGACGCGACTTCGGAGGCCGCGCACGATGCCGCCGTGGTGTTCGGTGCAGCACAACGGCTGACGGTTTTATCGGGGCGGCCGCTGCCAGTCGGATGGACGGGGAAACTCTGGGCGCAGCAGCAGGGCGTTGAAGCGGCGTCTGCTGTGGCGCATCCGCCCGCATATCTGCTGTTCACAGACGCCGATATCGATCACGCCCCCGATTCGCTCAGGGGACTTGTCGCGCGCGCGCGGTCGGGCGGCTATGTGCTCACCTCGCTGATGGCGAAGCTTCGCTGCGAGAGCTTGGCCGAGCGCATGTTCATCCCGGCGTTCATCTTTTTCTTTCAGATGCTGTACCCGTTCTCATGGTCAAATAACCCGCGTCGCCGCACCGCGGCCGCGGCCGGAGGCTGCATGCTGGTGCGCCGAGATGTGCTGGCCGAGGCGGGCGGTATGGTGGCCATCCGCAGTGCGCTGATCGACGATTGCGCGCTGGCGAAAAAGCTGAAGGCGCACGGTGCGATCTGGATCGGTTTGACCAATCGCGTCCATAGCCTTCGCCCATACCCAGCCCTTGAGGACATCCGCCACATGGTTTCGCGCACTGCCTACGCGCAGTTACGATATTCGCCGCTCCTCCTTGCGGGAACCGTCTTCGGCTTGGCGATTACATATCTCGCGCCCGTTGCCCTCGCCGTTTTCGCGACGGGCCTGGCGCGTTTTCTTGGAATCGCAGCGTGGCTATCGATGGCGTTGGCATTTCCTCCAACGCTGCGCTTCTATGGCAGGTCGGCATTATGGGGCCTGGCGTTGCCGGCCATAGCCGCCACCTATATGGCGTTCACGGTTGATTCCGCCTATCAGCATGTCCGCGGGCGCGGCGGCATGTGGAAGGGCCGCGCCCAAGGTAATCTTGAAGGCAACGTCGAAGGCAACGTTTCGGAATTGCGATGAACGACGCCAGCGCACTGCGTTCGGGGAAGGGCGACCGGGATGAAAATTTTCCGGTCGCGTCGTTCCTGATTCATCCGCGCTATCGCAAGGTAATTCTGGCATTCTATAATTTTGTTCGCACCGCCGACGACATCGCCGATCACGCTTCGCTTCCGGCGGAGCAGAAGCTCGCTTTGCTTGACCGGCTCGAAGCGGGCCTCGTCGGTCAAAACGACGAAGATGCAGTCGCGGTTCAGCTGCGCGGCGCTCTCGTCGAGCGAGGTCTCTCGCCGCGCCATGCGCAGGATCTGCTCGCCGCGTTCAAGCTCGACGTGACGAAGCTCCGTTATCGCGACTGGGACGATCTCATCAGCTATTGCGAGCTGTCGGCGATGCCCGTCGGGCGCTTCGTGTGCGACGTCCACGGCGAGAGCCGCACGGTCTGGCCGGCCAACGACGCGCTCTGCGCCGCGTTGCAGATCATCAATCATCTGCAGGACTGCAAGGACGATTACAAAAACCTCAACAGGGTCTATGTGCCGCTGGATACGCTTGCCGCGTGCGGAACAGGCGTCGAAGCGCTCGCCGCGCCACATGCATCGCCGGGGCTGCTGGCCGGATTGCATGGTCTCGCCGAACGCACCGAGCGGCTGCTTGCCGACAGCGATGTCTTTCAGCTCCTGATCAGCGACCGCCGGCTGGCACTAGAAGTGTCAGTCATCAATACGCTCGCGCATCGGCTCACGCGCATGCTCAAGTCGCGGGATCCTCTGAAGGATCGGGTGCATCTTTCCATGCCCGCGGTCGCCGGGCTTACGATCGTCGGCATTTTGTCCGCCGTGTCCCGGCGGCTTGGCCGGCGTCCTTCCGCCGTGACTGAGAAGCCGCGGGGTGCGTGAGTGAATCAGCCCACTCCGGCGGCCGAGCGCGCCTCCCGCAGCTCGTTTTACACCGGCATGCGCATTCTGCCACGCGCGCAGCGCGAGGCGATGTTCGAGATCTATTCGTTCTGCCGTGCCGTCGACGACATTGCCGACGATCCCGGCCCGCGCGAACCGCGCCGCGCGCGACTGGGCCGCTGGCGCAGCGACATTGATGCGGCTTATCGCGGCGCGCCGCCGCTACAACTCGCCGGGCTGGCGGAGGCGGTGCGCACATTCGATCTGCAACGCGAGGATTTCATCGCCATCATCGATGGCATGGAAATGGATGTGGTTGCCGACATCCGCGCGCCCGACAGCGCCACGCTCGATCTCTACTGCGATCGCGTCGCCTGCGCCGTTGGCCGCCTGTCGGTGCGGGTATTCGGCATGGAGCGTCAAGCCGGTCTCGCCCTCGCCCATCATCTCGGTCGGGCGCTCCAGCTCACCAACATTTTGCGCGATCTCGACGAGGATGCTTCGCTCGGCCGTCTGTATTTGCCGCGGGAGGCTCTGCGCGCGGCCGGCATTGATGCGACGGACCCGGCCACGGTCCTCGCCCATCCGGCGATCGGCGAGGTTTGTGCGAGCGTTGTCGGGCTGGCGAAAGCCGAGTTTGCAGCTGCCGATGCGATCATGAAGAAAAGTCCGCGCCGTGTCGTGCGCGCGCCGCGGATCATGGGCGAGGCTTATTGGCTCATTCTTCAATTGCTGATCGCCCGTGGCTTCACGCCGCCGCGCGCGGCGATCCGCCTGCCGCGCGCAAGACTTCTCTTCATCGTGCTCCGAAATCTCGTGTGATCGGATGAGGGGAACGGTCCACATTATCGGCGCCGGCCTCGCCGGCCTGTCCGCCGCAGTCCGGCTGACGTCACTCGGCCGAACCGTTGCGGTGCATGAAGCCACCGCGTTCGCCGGTGGCCGCTGCCGTTCCTACCACGACGCCTCGGTCGGAATGACGATCGACAACGGCAACCATCTCCTGCTTTCCGGCAATCACGCCGCGCTCGACTATCTGCGCAACATCGGTGCCGCAGATCGGCTTATCGGTCCGCAATGCCCCGAATTCTCTTTTGTCGATTTCCTGAGCGATGAACGCTGGACGCTGCGCTTCAACGACGGCCCGGTGCCGTTCTGGATTTTCGATTCTCGCCGGCGGGTGCCCGGGACAAGCCCCCTCGATTATCTGCCGCTCGCGCGTCTCCTCTGGGCGCCGGCGGGCAAGACGGTCGGCGAGGTCATCGCTTGCAAGGGAACGCTCTACAAGCGTCTGGTCGAGCCGCTCATTCTCGCGGCGCTCAACATCGATGCGCCGCTTGGAGCCGCGCGGCTGGCGGGTGCAATCGTTCGCGAGACGCTCGCCGTTGGCGGGCGCGCCTGCCGGCCGCTCATTGCACGCGAGGGATTGGGCGCGACGCTGATCGAGCCGGCTTTGGCTTTGTTGCAACAGCGCGGGACGACAGTGCGCTTCGAGCATCAATTGCGCGCGATCCGGTTTTCCGCGGAGCGGGTCGAGGCACTGGATTTCGGCAGTGAGACCGTTGCGCTGAATACAGACGATGCGGTCGTCCTCGCGGTCCCGCCCTATGCGGCTACGTCGCTGATAGGCGGGCTCGAAGCCCCCAACGAATTCTGCGCCATCGTTAACGGACACTTCCGCATCGAACCGCCCGCGGATCTGCCGCCGATCCTCGGCGTGCTCAACGCCACCGTGCAGTGGATCTTCGCCTTTCCCGGCCGGGTCTCGGTCACCATTAGCGCCGGCGACCGGCTCATCGATACGCCTCGCGAAGAACTGGCGAAGCGGCTGTGGGATGAGGTCGCGCGCGTGACCGGCTTGCCGGCCGCGTTGCCGCCCTGGCAGATCGTGCGCGAACGGCGCGCGACGTTCGCCGCGACGCCCGGCCAGGACGCCAAGCGGCCCGGGGCCATTACCCAATGGCGTAATCTGGCTTTCGCCGGCGATTGGACAGATACCGGCCTGCCCGCTACCATTGAAGGTGCGATCCGATCCGGCAATCGCGCGGCCGACCTCATCGCAAAACCATCATGATCAACGACACGCTCGAACAACTTAAGCCAACAATGCGGCCGGTCGACGATGTGCTCGAACAGCACATTCAACAGGCGACCCAGACGCTGTTGGCGCAGCAGCGTCCTGACGGCCATTGGGTGTTCGAGCTTGAGGCCGACGCCACCATTCCTGCCGAATACGTGCTGCTGCGGCATTATCTGGGCGAGCCGGTCGATGCCGTGCTCGAAGCCAAGATCGCGGTCTATCTGCGCCGCGTCCAGGGCGATCATGGCGGCTGGCCGTTATTTCGCGACGGCGAACTTAACATTAGCGCAACCGTTAAAGCCTATTTCGCGCTGAAAATGATCGGCGACTCCGTCGACGCCGAGCACATGCGGCGCGCGCGTGAAGCGGTTCGCGCCCGTGGCGGCGCCGAACGCGTCAATGTTTTCACCCGCATCATGCTCGCGCTGTTCGGCTTCATCTCCTGGCGCGCAGTGCCGGTGATGCCGGTCGAGATCATGCTGTTGCCGAAATGGTTTCCGTTTCATCTCGACAAGATTTCTTATTGGAGCCGGACCGTCATCGTTCCCTTGCTGGTGATGATGGCGATGAAGGCGCGGGCGCGTAACGCCAAAGGCGTGCGCATTGACGAGCTGTTCCTCGAACCGCCTGATCGGATGGGGCCGGCGCCGAAAGCACCGCAGCAGAAGGCGTCGTGGTTCTGGTTCTTTCACGGCGTCGACAACGTCTTGCGAGCGACCGAGCCGTATTTCCCCAAGCGCACGCGGCAGCGGGCAATTGATCGCGCCGTTGCCTGGGTCAGCGAGCGCTTAAATGGAGAGGATGGTCTCGGCGCGATTTTCCCGGCGATGGCGAACAGCGTTATGATGTACGACGTGCTGGGCTATCCGGAGGATCATCCGCAACGCGCCAGCGCGCGCCAATCAGTCGAGAAGCTTTTGGTGGTCCACGAGACCGAGGCCTACTGCCAGCCGTGCGTCTCGCCGATCTGGGATACCGGCCTCGTCTGTCACGCGCTCCTGGAAGTCGGCGGCGAACGCGTGGTCAACGATGTCAAACGCGGGCTCGATTGGCTCATCCCCAAGCAGGTGCTCGATGTCCGCGGCGACTGGATCGCGCGGCGCGGCGACATTCGCCCCGGCGGCTGGGCGTTCCAGTACGCCAATCCGCATTATCCCGACGTCGACGATACGGCCGTTGTCGCCATGGCGATGGATCGTGAGCAAAATCTTTCCGGGCGGAAGGATTTTGATGCGAGTCTGGCACGCGCCCGCGAGTGGATTCTCGGCATGCAGAGCGAGAACGGCGCCTGGGGCGCCTTCGATGCCGACAACGAATACTACTATCTCAACAATATTCCGTTCGCCGATCACGGTGCCTTGCTCGATCCCCCGACCGAAGATGTTACCGCCCGCTGTTTGTCGATGCTCGCGCAGTTCGGCGAAACAATTGAAAACAGCCAGGCCGTTGCGCGGGGCGTCGATTACCTGCGCAGAACCCAGCTGGCCGAGGGCAGCTGGTACGGCCGCTGGGGCTTGAACTACGTCTACGGTACCTGGTCGGTGCTATGCGCGCTTAATGTCGTCGGCCTCGATCGCCACGCGCCGGAAATGCGCAAGGCGGCGGAATGGCTCACTGCGATCCAGAACGACGACGGCGGCTGGGGCGAGGATGGCTCGAGTTACAAGCTCGACTATCACGGCTACGAACGCGCGCCGTCGACGGCATCACAGACCGCCTGGGCGGTGCTGGGCCTGATGGCGGCAGGCGAGGTCGATCACCCGGCAGTGGCCCGCGGCATCAGATATCTGACTGATACGCAGGGCGCGGACGGTTTCTGGAACGAGCAGCGCTACACCGCGACCGGTTTTCCGCGGGTGTTTTACCTTCGCTACCACGGCTACTCGAAGTTCTTCCCGGTATGGTCGATGGCGCGCTATCGCAACCTCAAGCGCGCAAACACGCGCACGGTGGCATGGGGGATGTAGGGACTAGGCGGCGCTCGCCGACGTTTTGGCTGCCGCTTTCGCGGCTTTCTCACGGGCCTCGTTGGCGCGCATCTGAGACAGCGTGAGCTGCACCTGGCTGTCGAACACGTATTGCGCCGGGCGCTGGTTTTCCATCGGGATTTCCGGCGCCATCGGGCCTTTGGTTTTCACGCCGCGCCAGGCGATCGCGAGCGCCTTGAGCGGATGCTTCATCATGGCGTCGGCCGCGGTCGGCTCGTAGCCGCAATGTGCCATGCAGTTCGCGCACTTCTCGTAGCGGCCGGTGCCGTAGGCGTCCCAGTCGGTAGTCTCCATCAGTTCCTTGAACGTCTTGGCATAGCCTTCGCCGAGCAGGTAGCAGGGCTTCTGCCAGCCGAAGATGTTGCGCGTCGGCATGCCCCACGGCGTGCAATGGAATTCCTGATTGCCGGCAAGAAAATCGAGGAACATGCCGGAATGGGTCAGGTTCCAGTTCTTGCCCTTGCCGAGCGCGAAGACTTTTCGGAACAGCTCCTTGGTCTTGCGGCGGCCGAGGAAGTGCTCCTGATCGGGTGCCCGCTCATAGGCATAACCGGGCGAAATCGAAACGCCGACGCCAAGCTGTTCGGTGAGGTCGAGAAACGCCGCGATGTCTTCAGCCGGATGACCGTCGAAAACCGTGCAGTTGACGTTGACGGCGAAACCCTTGGCCTTCGCAGCCTTGATCGCAGACACCGCATTTTCGAAGCCGCCATCCATGCATACCGATTTGTCGTGATGCTCTTTGATGCCGTCGAGATGCACGGAGAAGAACAGATAGGGCGACGGCTCAAACAAGTGCAGCTTCTTTTCCAGAAGGAGCGCGTTGGTGCACAGCGAGACGAATTTCTTGCGCGCTACGATACCTTTGACGATGTCGCCAATCTCCTTGTGGATCAGCGGTTCGCCACCCGGAATGGCGACCATCGGCGCGCCGCACTCGTCGACCGCGTCGAGGCACTCCTGCACCGACAGGCGCTTGTTCAAGATGGCGTCGGGATAATCGATCTTGCCGCAACCGATGCAGGCAAGATTGCAGCGGAACAACGGTTCCAGCATGAGCACGAGCGGGTAACGTTTGCGCCCGGAAAGCCGCTGGCGCAGGATGTATGAACCGACGGCTGCCGTCTGTCGTAGAGATACCGCCACTATCGTTTCCTTCTTGGCTCTGTAGTTCTAACTGTCCACTGCGGAAAACCGAAAGCTAAACCTTCGCTGCCGCACGCTCCGCCGTCTTGCCGTCCGTCAATTCAGGCGGCAAGCGAAACTCGATGGTTTCTTGCCGGCCCGTCAGCTCCGAAACCTCCACCGGCCCGAGCCGCCGCAGCGCATCGATCACATCCTCAACCAATACCTCAGGCGCCGAAGCCCCCGCGGTGATACCGACGGTCTCCGCGCCGTTAAACCATTCGGGCTCGACTTCGCTGCCGTCGGCGATGAGGTAACAGGGCGTGCCGACCTCGTGCCCGATCTCGCGCAGCCGGTTGGAATTGGAACTGTTCTTGGCGCCAACAACCAAAATAACGTCCACGAGCTTCGAAAGTTCGCGGACAGCGGTCTGGCGATTCTGCGTAGCGTAGCAAATGTCTCGGGTCTCGGGTCCGACGATGTCGGTAAAGCGCCGATGCAGCGCAGCGATGATGCCGCGGGTATCGTCAACGCTGAGAGTCGTTTGCGTGACGTAGGCGACCGGCGTGTCCTGCGGAATGTCGAGCGAAGCGACATCATTCTCGGTTTGCACCAACGTGACCGGCTCGGAGATTTGTCCCATCGTGCCCTCGACCTCGGGATGGCCGGCATGGCCGATGAGAATGAGTCTGCGTCCCTGTGCCACGTAGCGCTTGCCCTGATTGTGGACCTTCGTGACCAGCGGACAGGTCGCGTTCAGGACGGGAAGCTCGCGGGCGGCCGCCTCTTCTTCAACACTTTTCGCAACGCCATGCGCGCTGAAGATAGTGACCGCGTGCGGAGGAACTTCGGAGAGATCCTCGACGAAATGGGCGCCTTTGGCCTTCAGGCTTTCGACCACGTGCTTGTTGTGCACGATTTCGTGACGCACATAGACTGGAGGACCGTATTTCTGCAGCGCCCGCTCGACGATCTCTATAGCGCGGACCACGCCGGCGCAAAAACCGCGCGGTTGAGCAAGAATAACCCTCATTAACAACCTCCCGGCCGATGTGGGACTGCGGCCTTGCGCCGCAAGGGCACGGTGAGGCCGCCCACCGTTCCCAAGTCCACTACTTTCGGCCACAACGTCCTGACAACCAATTTGGCCACGATGCCGTGACTATCAAGCCTGGCGTTAACCGGCGCCGACCGGCCGAGCAATCCCGGGGTTCCGTCCGCAACCTTTGAGCACAAATATGCTTGTTGTCCAGTGCGCTATGCCCGAGAGAGTACGCCGCCGCAACGCCCCGCGGACGCCAGCGCCGCTCATCTCGGATTAGGAAAATATCCATGATTTCACTTTTGCGCCGTTTCGGGGCATCTAAGGCCGCTACCGGTGGCCAGGGGGATTCGAGAACCCGCGGTGCGGCGCCGTTTTCCGGGGCGCGCCGGCCATACAAGTCGGCAGATATAAAGCGTGTACCAACGTTTCACCGTTCTTTTGACGCCTCAAACGCCGGTTTGCCTCACTCACATCTGCATCCCATGAAGACGATCACTACTTTTGTCATCCGCGCGATTGCCTTGTGCATCCATTATCCCCGGTGGGTCATCGCCGCAGCAATCGCTATTGCGATTGTGTCGACTTGGTACGCGGCTACCCATTTTTCGATGACGACGGATATCAATCAACTCCTCTCCAGCAACAGTCCGGGGCGGCAACGAGAACTGGCATTCGAGAAGGCTTTCCCGCAGTTCGACACAATCATCGCAGTCGTTGACGCGCCGACGCCGGAGCTTGTTCAGGAGGCTGCGAGCGCGCTGGCGGCGCAGCTGTCACAACGGAAAAGCCTGTTCCGCTCCATTGAAGAGCCGCAGGGCGGCAGCTTCTTCGCTCAGAACGGTCTTTTGTTCGTGCCGACCGAACAGCTTGGGCAGCAGACGCAAATGCTGACGCAGGCCCAGCGGCTCATCCAAGTGCTGGCGGCCGATCCAAGCCTGCGCGGAGCTCTCCGCGCGCTGCAATTCGGGCTCCTCGGCGTGCAAAGCGGCAAGCTCAAGCTTGATGAGATGCAATGGCCGTTGACGCTGGCGGCCAACACGCTCGACGAAGTCAATGCAGGCAAGCCTGCAAGCTTTTCCTGGCTTACGCTGGTTCAAGGTCACGCATCTAAAGCCAGCGATCTGTTGCGGTTTCTGAAAATCCAGGCCGTGCTTGACTATTCGGAGCTCGAGCCCGGTTTGAAGGCGAGCGACGCGATTCGGAAGGCCGCAGCAGACCTCAAGCTCGACTCCACCTATCAGGCGCGGCTGCGTCTGACCGGTCCGGTGCCGATGAACGACGACGAGTTCGCCACGATCAAGGAGAACGCGGCGCTCAATGCCACACTGACCATTTCGGTCGTGCTGTTCATCCTGTGGCTGGCGCTGCGCTGGGGGCGCATCATCTTTGCGGTATTCGTCAGCCTTGTCGTCGGCCTTTCAGTCACCGCCGCGCTTGGCCTGCTTCTGGTGGGTTCGCTCAATTTGATATCGGTGTATTTCGCCGTGCTGTTCGTCGGCCTCGGCGTCGACTTCGGCATTCAGTTCAGCGTCCGCTATCGGGCCGAGCGGCACGAAGTCGATGGTCTGCACGAATCGCTGCTGCATGCCGGCCGCCGCGCCGGCGCGCCGCTGACGCTGGCGGCGCTTGCCACGGCAGCTGGTTTCCTTGCGTTTCTGCCGACAGCGTACAAAGGGCTGTCCGAACTCGGCTTGATCGCCGGCTTCGGCATGCTGGTCGCATTTTTCACCAGCATTACGTTGTTGCCGGCACTGTTAAGCCAGCTCAAGCCTCGCAGCGAGCCGCGTCCGCTTGGCTATGCCTTCCTCGGCCCAGTGGACGACTTCCTGGAGCGCCACCGCACGCCGATCCTCATCGTGACGGCGCTTCTTATTCTCGGGGCTTCTCCGTTGCTCTATTGGCTGCGCTTCGATTTCAATCCTATGAACCTGCGCAACCCTAACGTCGAATCGGTTGCCACTTACCTTCAGCTCGAGAAAGAAGGGAACGGCGGCTCCAACAATATCGCGGCGCTGGAACCGTCACTGACAGCGGCGGATGAGGTGGCGGCCAAGCTCAGAGCGCTTCCTCAAGTTGGACGCGTGACGACGCTGTCAACGTTCATTCCGGACCAGCAAGATCAAAAGCTGCCCCTGATCGAAGCGGCGGCGACCGCGCTTGATCCCGCCCTCAATCGGCCTAGGATGGCCAAGCCGCCGACGGACGCGGATACCGTCGCGGCAATCAATTCGACGACTGACGCGCTCAATAGGCTTGCTGCCGCCGCGCCTGGTGCGGGCGCCGACGCGGCCAACCGTTTGTCCGCTGCGCTCGTTACGCTTGCGAAGGCCGATCCATTGGCACGCCAGCGGGCCGAAACGGCGTTTGTCCAGCCGTTGCAGACGGCACTCGACACTTTGCGCAACTTGCTCAAGGCGCACGCGGTTGCCCGCGACAATCTTCCACGCGATCTCGTCGATCAATGGATCACGCCGGATGGTCGCGCCCGTCTCCAGGTCACACCGAGCGGCAATGCCAGCGATAACACCACCTTGCGGATGTTTGCACATGACGTGCAGCGGATCGAACCGAACGCCACTGAAGGTCCGATTTCGATCCTTGAGGCCCGGCGCACGATCATCGCTGCTTTCCTCGAGGCCGGCGCATTCGCTCTGTTGTCGATTGCCGTTCTGTTGTGGATCACACTGCGGCGGGTCGGTGACGTGATGCTGACGCTCATTCCATTGCTGGTGGCTGGCGTTGTCACGCTGGAAATCTGCGTTGCGATCGATATGCCGCTCAACTTCGCCAATATCATCGCGCTGCCGCTGCTGCTTGGCGTCGGCGTGGCCTTCAAGATTTATTACATCATGGCCTGGCGCGAGGGGCAGACCAAACTGTTGCAGTCGGTGCTTACCAGAGCCGTGACTTTGAGCGCCTGTGCGACTGCGACGGCGTTCGGGAGCCTCTATTTTTCATCGGATCCGGGGACGTCGAGCATGGGTAAGCTGCTTGCGATCTCGCTGCTGACGACAATGACGGCGGCGGCGTTGTTCCAGCCGGTGTTGATGGGCAAGCCGCGCCAAGAGGACGTAGTTGCGCACGCGCGCCGCAAGAGCCTTGGCGTCACCGATTAAGCAGTCAGCGTCGCAGTTCTGGCTTCTGCATCGTCTGCGGTTTGCGCGCGGGCGTTGGATTGAAGCGCGGATCGATCTCGTTGAACGCGGAATCCGGTAACCGCGTCCAGATCCGATCTTGGCCGAACAGCGAAATGCCCAGGTAACCGCGCACCACGAGCGTCTGGCCATCCGGCTTCAGAGTCATCACGGCGTTGTAGACGTTGCCGTTACGCGGATCGAGAATGGTGCCGTCCTTGTAGGTCATGCCGTCGCGTCGCATCCCGCGGACGATGTCGAGACCGAGCCAGGGCTTGTCGCGGCGGTCGTCTTTGCACTTGTCGCAGGTGACGTCGGGTCTTTCGCCGGGCTTTAAATACATCCGCACGATCATCCCGTCGAAGACGCCGTCATGGTCGCGGAATAGAAACCAGCCCGTAGGTTGGCCGGTGTCCGGATCGGTTGACTGCCAAAGTCCGGCGGCCGTCAATTCGACGCTGCGTGCGTCACCGGCGGCGAAGAGCGACATCAGCGCGGCCGCAACCAACAGGTATCTTGCGTGCATCTTGCCTTCTCCAGGACTTCAATCGTCCGAATTCTTATCAAATCCGTCAAGCCGTTCGCCATCAAGGCGATCTTATGATTCACGGCGACGCGGCAAAAACCTGTCGGAATGTGCGTCCTTTTGCGGCTTATGCTGGCACTTTGGCCGGCCGATTTTCCGCTTGAATACCGCGCGATCCTCACTAATCGTACCGCCGACCAGGAACCGACATTCGCCCGGACCGCCGCGGACGCGCCATCCGGAAACGAAGTATTGATGAGGGAAGAACGCGACCATGGCGAACAAGATCATTATCAGCTGCGCAATTACCGGCTCGATCCATACCCCGACGATGTCGGATGCGCTGCCGATCACCCCCGATCAGATCGCGACACAGGCGATCGACGCCGCCCAGGCCGGTGCCGCGATCCTGCACCTGCACGCCCGCGATCCGAAAGACGGGCGCCCGTCGCCGGACCCCAACGTATTCATGCAGTTCCTGCCGCGAATCAAGCAAGCGACCGACGCCGTGGTCAACATCACCACCGGCGGTGCCGTCACCATGACGGTCGAGCAGCGCATGTCCGCGGCTCTGCAACTCTCGCCGGAAATGTGCTCGCTGAACATGGGATCGATGAACTTCGCGCTCTATCCGATGGCGCGGCGCTATAAGAACTGGAAGTACGATTGGGAAGAGAGCTATTTGCTCAACTCAGACGCGTACATTTTCCCGAACACATTTCGCGACATCGAAAAGATCTACAAGGCGCTCGGCGAAGGCCATGGCGTGAAATTCGAGCACGAGTGCTACGATACCGGTCATCTTTACAACCTCGCCCATTGCATTGATCGTGGTCTGTTCAAGCCGCCAGTCTTCCTGCAGCTCATTTTCGGTATTCTTGGCGGCATCGGTCCGGACCTCGACAATCTGGCGTTCATGAAGCGCACGGCCGACCGTTTGTTCGGCAATCAATATCTGTGGTCGGTGCTGGCCGGTGGCCGTCACCAGATGAACTTTTGCACCAACGCCGCTATGCTGGGCGGTAACGTCCGTGTTGGGCTCGAGGATTCGCTGTACATCGGCCCCGGCAAGCTCGCGAAGAGCAATGCCGAGCAGGTGACAAAAATCCGCCGTATCGTCGAAGACCTCGGCTACGAGATCGCAACACCGGAGGAGGCGCGCGCGACGCTTGGGCTCAAGGGCGCCGATCGCGTAAAGTTCTAGCCGCGCCGGCGGCCTTGACCCTGAAGGCGGCGCGACGCTACATCCGGGCACTGGAAAGGGCGGTTAGCTCAGCGGGAGAGCACATCCTTGACATGGATGGGGTCGCAGGTTCGATCCCTGCACCGCCCACCATTTAGAATCAATGGCTTAAGTCGTATTGTGAAATTCGATCATGTTAGCGGGGCTAGTGCCGGGGTAGGTTTTTGCGGCAGTCGGGTCGCGGCCAGACGTCCTGGAGACGGTAGCCAGGCATTCTGCTGCTGATTTCTAAGGGTGACCGTGCCTGGTCGCGACCGCTGCTTCGATCTTTGCTTTCAATGTGTACGCGTCGAACGGTTTGACGATATAACTACTCACGCCGGCTTTCCTTGCTGCGATGACATTCTCGGTTTTTGTGTCCGCAGTTACCAAGATGAACGGCGTGTGTTTCAGATCGGGATCGCCTCGCACCTGCCGCAGAAAATCATATCCCGACATCGACTGCATGTTCCAATCAGAGATCACCAGGCTGTACCGCTTGGCGCGCATTTTGGTGAGTGCGGCAGTTGGATCGGCGGCGTCGTCCACATTGGCGATACCGAGCTTTTGCAGCAAGCTGCGGATGATTCGAATCATCGCATCTGAATCATCTACGAGAAGTACAGGTGCCGACGGGTCGAGTGCCACGGCAAAGACCTAGCAAGCCTGACCTATGGAGCAGCGTAATGGATTGTCCGTCGGCGCGCCCCCCGCGGCATTCCCCATAAACCCATAGGAATTCACGTGCGATCCGCGAGGGCTGCACCGGCTCTGACCTTGGGTAAATGATCATTGCGATTGAGCTTCGCAAACCGAATTCCAACCCGCTCTTTATGTTGCCAGACCTTCGAGCACTGCCGCCGCACGGCCCCACCTCTTGACAGAACCAGGGTGAATTCGTCGGGCAGATCCGCCGCTACATCAAGCCTCAGCTGTGCACCTGTTGCCGAGACGTCCAGCATCATGCAAACGCCGGTAATCGGGCGATTGTCGACAAAAAGCCGTACCTGTTGATGAACGTTCCGGCGCGTCTTACCTCGATTTTCTCTCGCCATGCTTTCAACACTCTCGCTGATGCGAAGCAGCTGTGAGATTATCGGTCATCTTTCGCCGCTCGGAATGGCTTCGATGGAGCCTTGCCGATCGATAATCGGCGATCCGGTCGCGCCCATCGAACGCATCGGCCAAGGCGCCAAAGTTCAACCCACTGGCTGCAAGCAGCCACCAATCATACATTAGATAAATACAATAAACTGTAAATTCACCGCGTCACACGCTGTTGCCGGGGGCTTAATGGCTAAAGCCCGAGAAACATCCCGAATCACCGTGTCTTGCGGACCCCGCGAGGGAAATTTTAACAAAAATTGCGGATACCGGGAGGCTAAGCGTTAGCAATCACCGCACCGTTGAGATGTCCAAGCGAATTTACGAGGCTCCGGGCGCCGGCTTCGCCGCGAAGATTGCGACGGCGTTGACGACGATTGGCCACGGGCTAACGCCGGTTTCGTCGGCTCCGCCGTGTCACAGGGTGGCGTGACGCCATGTCTAATCGCGATCACCGCTACACCTTGCAAATGGCGGAACAGGCGATCGAACGGATCAAGGCTCTGGGATTGCCGGCGGATCCTACCGGGTTTGAACTCTGGTACACTTACGTCAGCGGCCGCAACGAGGCATTGAACAGTCGCATCAACCGCCTAATTGAAAACAATGGCGGCCTCTCGGTCGGCGAACTCGACGACGTCTACAAAGAGTTCTTGCTGGCGACGCGCACTGATTCTGCACTCGGAAATGTCAGCACCAAAGTTTTCACCGAGGTCGACAAGGTTGTCGGACTGCTCGGTGAGCTGATCCTGTCGACGGCGCGCGGACGCAGCGATTGTGCCACCGCATCAGACCAATTGGCAGTTTCGACCGATCGGGAAGCGATACGCGCGATCTCCGATGCTCTCATTACATCGTTACGAGCAATCGAGTTGCAGCATACTGCCTTGGAGCAGCGGCTTATTGCCTCAAAACGTGAAATTGAAACCGTTCAGCAGGCCCTGGCGGCTGCGACGGCCGAAGCGAACCTGGATGTAGTGACCGGTCTGGCCACTCGTCGCAAATTCGATAGTGCGCTCGAGGATGCTACACAGGCCGCTAACAGTAATTGGCAGCCACTTTCGTTGCTCATGATCGATATCGATCATTTCAAGATCTTCAATGATCGGTTTGGACATCTGATGGGCGACAGTGTGCTTCGCCTGATCGGCGCCACGCTGAGACAATCAATCAAAGGTCGGGACACGGCCGCTCGATATGGCGGCGAGGAGTTTGCGGTCATCCTGCCGGAAACGACGTTGAAGGGTGCGGCGTCGCTGGCGGAGCAGATTCGCGCAAGAATAATCGATCGCGAGCTGAAAGAGCGCTCCACTGGAAAGAGCCTTGGTGCCATAACCGTGTCAATCGGCGTGGCCACTTATCGATGGGGTGAACGTCCCCGCACCATGCTTGAACGGGCTGACACGATTTTGTATGAGGCAAAGCGCGCCGGACGGAATTGTACACGTTGCGAAGATGCATCCGGAGAAGCGTCGGTTCAGGTAGCGTGACCAGCGCTTCTGCCCAGGAATAATTCGCAGTGAAGCACGTTCGCCCGACCGCTGAAGCTTATTGGTGCGGCGCAAACGATTTGCTAATTGCATCGAGCCGACGAGCCGTGCCCTGAGGTACCGGCACACCATGCTTGTCAAAAATAATTTTATCGTCGCAGCTTGCGGAGCTTTCGGCGAACCCTCCGCTGTCGTTATCAAATTTTATTTGTTTGCACTTACCGGTCCCGGCTTGCAGAACGATCTTACCC
>JBAUGC010000637.1:0-2438 GCA_049679485.1 Xanthobacteraceae bacterium | reverse complement strand
CGTCCCGGCCATCCACGTCTTTGCCCGCGTAACAGGACGTGGATGCCCGGCACAAGGCTGGGCATGACGGTTTGGACACAAACGATGCACGACATCCGCTTCATCCGCGAAAATCCCGCTGTTTTTTTCCGCTCGCTGGCGCGGCGCGGTATTTCTGATCGTGAGCTTCAATCTTTATCGGAGAGACTTGCTGCTCTCGATGAGCAAAGACGCGCAACGATTCTCGCGTTGGAGGAGGCTCAGAGAAAACAGAACGAAATTTCGAAGGAAATCGGCAGAGTTGCAAGGCAGGTTGGGGTTGACGGTGCAATTGGAGGGTTGCGTGACAATCTGATCCTTCTAAGGGCCAAGATTAAAAATCTCGAAGAGCAAAAGACTAAAAATGAAAATGATCTGAAACAAGAGTTACTACAGATTCCGAATCTGCCACTTGATGAGGTGCCCGACGGTAAGGATGCTGGCGACAATGTAGAGCGTCACCATTTTGGGGCGAAACGCGGGTATGCGTTCTCACCTAAGCAGCATTTCGACTTAGGCGAAGCGCTCGGCCAGATGGATTTCGAAACTGCGGCGAAACTCTCAGGTGCGCGCTTTGTCGTTTTGAAGAAAGCGCTCGCTCGGCTCGAACGCGCACTTGGACAGTTCATGCTTGATGTGCACACGGGCCAGCATGGCTACACTGAGATCGACCCACCTTTGATGGTGCGGGACAAAGTTATGATCGGCACTGCGCAGTTGCCGAAATTTGCAGATGACCAATTTCAGATACCAATTGCTGCTTTCGAAGAGCTTATGGACAACATAAAAGCAAAGGCCTTGTCTCGATTTCCAAACGTTCAGGAGCAGCACCAGGATATTTTTGGGAGAGCGATGACTGCTCAGGAAGCAGTCGAAAGCTTCTTTGACGCGCTCAAAAGGGATATGAACGAATACAGAGAGATTTACGAAGAGCAGACCGGGGAAGTTTCACGCCTTTGGCTCATTCCGACCGCCGAAGTGCCGCTGACCAATCTCGTCCGCGAAGCCATCGTCGACGAAGCGCAACTGCCAATGCGGCTAACGGCCTGCACGCCGTGCTTCCGCGCCGAGGCCGGTGCCGCAGGCAAGGACACGCGCGGCATGATCCGGCAGCATCAGTTCACCAAGGTCGAGCTGGTCTCCATCACAACGCCGGAGGAATCGAAGGATGAGCACGAGCGCATGCTGTCCTGCGCAGAGGAAATTCTGCGCCGGCTCGGATTGCACTACCGGGTGATGACGTTGTGCACCGGCGACATGGGCTTTGCGTCGCAAAGGACTTACGACATCGAAGTGTGGCTGCCCGGGCAAAATATGTATCGCGAGATTTCATCGTGCTCGGTCTGCGGCGAATTCCAGGCGCGGCGCATGAATGCGCGTTATCGCACCAAGGAGGGCCGCCAGGTCCGCCACGTACATACGCTCAACGGCTCGGGCGTCGCCGTCGGCCGCGCGCTGATCGCGGTGATGGAAACCTATCAGCAGGAAGACGGATCGATTGCGGTGCCGGAGGCACTTGCGCCATATATGGGCGGCATCAAAAAGATCGAAAAACAATGAGGGGTGTCATCGTCACGGCCGCGGTTTCTTCGTCCCTCCCCCGCTTGCGGGGGAGGGTAGGGAGGGGGCCAGTGGCGGAGAGGCTCGCGCATGCGCTGACACGTGCCCCCACCCGACGCGCTGCGCGCGTCGCCCTCCCCCGCAAGCGGGAGAGGGCTTAATGCGCATCCTGATCACCAACGACGACGGCATCCATGCGGAAGGGCTCGACGTGTGCGAGAAGATCGCGCGCGCCATTTCCGACGACGTCTGGGTGGTCGCGCCAGAACACGACCAGTCGGGTGTCGCGCACTCTCTGTCGCTCAACGATCCGCTTCGGCTTCGTCAGGTTGCCGAGCGCCGTTTCGCGGTGCGCGGCACGCCGACCGATTGCGTGATCATGGGCGCGCGCCATCTGCTCAACGGCAAGGGCCCGGATCTGATCCTCTCCGGCGTCAATCGCGGCCGCAACGCCGGCGAGGACGTCATCTATTCCGGCACCGTCGCGGGCGCGGTCGAAGGCACGGTGATCGGCATTCCGTCGCTCGCCTTGTCGCAAGCCTACGCTTCGCGCCTCAACCGTCCGCCTTATTGGGACACCGCCCTCAAATACGGCCCCGACATCATTCGCCGCGTGATCGCCCAAGGCATCCCGCGCGACGTGCTGATCAACGTCAATTTTCCCGATTGTCCGCCGGACGGCGTCACGCGCAACGCCGTCACGGCGCCGGGCCGCCGCGGCGGCCAGGAGCGGCTGCAAATCGATGAGCGCAAGGATGGCCGCGGCAATCCCTATTACTGGATCACATACGTGCGGCAGGGTTTTCTCGCCGCGCCTGAAGGCACCGACCTTGCTGCGCTCGACGAGCGCTGCATTGCGG
>JBAUGC010000636.1:0-1821 GCA_049679485.1 Xanthobacteraceae bacterium | reverse complement strand
TACCAGCAAGATCCAAGCGCCACCGGCTTGCCGGCGATCGAGCCGCGGCATTTCGCCTTGGCACCGTGGAGCCTCAACTTTGACCGGCCCGTAGTCATGAGCATCGACACCGGCGAGGCCCTGGGATTACGCAACAGCTACAGCGTAATTCAGGTCTGGCAAGTCGCTCCCGACCGTTATATCCTCGCCGATCAACGGCGTGATCAGGTGGCTTACGGCGCGCTGCGCTCGGCCTGTAAAACGCTGATCGGTCGTCACCGGCCGGCGGTCGTTCTGATCGAGCGCGCTGGCAGTGGACGCGCCTTGCTGTCCGATTTGGCCAAGTACCGCTCGCTGGAATTGATCGATGTGGTACCGCGCGAGTCGAAGCTCGAACGCCTGCGGGCCCAGATTGATGTCATCCTGGGAAAGAAGATCGCGCTCCCGGCGGACGCGCCGTGGCGGCACAGTTTTGTTGCGGAATTTGTCGAGTTTCCGCTATTGGGGACCGACCAGGTCGATGCCACAACGCAGTTTCTGGAATTCATGGCCGCCGAGCCGGTTCTGCGGCCGCGCTCAAAGCCGGAGCGTGCAGTCGTTGTGCTCGGCTCGCGTCCGCCGGTGCCCATGAACAACACCTCGGTCTGCGCTTACGTGCGTGGGCGCAAGCTCTGGTAGTTTCGATGGCGCCGACGTGAATAAAGTGATCCCGCTTCTCCTCGTCGGTCGAGTGCCGAATGCAATTCTAGCGTTTTTTGTTTTTCCCTGTTCTTTTCCCTGTTAGCAGGGAAAAGTTTTGCAGGCGAGCTGCAGGGCATGCGGAAGGTTTTTTGCGGGAACGCTCCAGCAAACCGACCAGCGCTGTCGGCTTGAGAAGCTGTCGGCTGAGAAGCCGTGGGAAGCTATCGGCTTGAGAATAAGAGCACACTCGATCGGCGACGCGGGCACAGCAGGGCAGGGCCGCTCAACCCGGGTCGAATCTTTTTCTGAATCGGCCCGCCAATTTGAAATTGCATGCTGTCTCGGTTCCGACTTTCGGCATAAATGCGGTTTCGTCGAGCCGACAGGATTTGTATTTTTGGCCGGTGGAAAACATTTTCAGATCGCGTTGCGATTGATCCTCGACTGACAGCGTCAATCCGAAAGCGCGACCCAGCAATTCGACGGAGTATCTGTGATGAATAGCGCCATGGCCGTTGCAGCCGGCCCTGTATCGGAGCGCCGGCTAGGCACCATCGGCAATGAAGACTGGTGGGCCGTCATCGTTGGCCTCGCCATCGTGATCGCCGGCCTGATCGACTATGCGCTCGGCACCGGCGTCATCAAATTTCTCGGCGTTTCGCCGGCCGGAATGAAATGGGCGAGCGGCGGCGATATCGTGGTCCATTTCGCCAGGCTGTGGCCGAATTATCTCGCGCAGTTCGTCGTATTAACGATCGTCTTCGGCGGTTCGCTGCGACTGATGGGCCGCCCGTTCGGTGAATTTCTGCCGAGCTTCGCGCTGATATATATCGGCCTCTTGTTCGTTTCGACGCTCGCGGGCTGGAAAGACGCCAACTACTACAACCTCGAGGCTGCGCTCCTGGCGCTGATCGGCGGCCTTGCGCTGGCCAATGCTGTCAAGATTCCGGAGCGGTTGAAGGCTGCTCTGCGCGTGGAGTTTTACGTCAAAACCGGCATCGTGCTGCTCGGGGCCACCTTTCCGATCTCGTTGATCGTATCGGCGGGCGGCGTTGCGCTGACCCAATCCGCGATCATCTCAATCCTCACCGCCGCAATTATCTTTTTCGTGGCGACGCGAGTTTTCGGCCTTGACCGCCGCTTCGCAGCGGTGCTCGGCAC
>JBAUGC010000635.1:0-3921 GCA_049679485.1 Xanthobacteraceae bacterium | reverse complement strand
TGTCACCGGTCTCGTCATGACCAAGCTTGACGGTACCGCCCGCGGCGGCATCCTGGTCGCCATCGCAGCGAAATTTCCGGTGCCGGTGCACTTCATCGGCGTCGGCGAAAGCGTTGACGATCTGGCGCCGTTCTCGGCGCGGGATTTCGCCTGCGCCGTCGCCGGGCTCGATTCATAATCGAAGACGCAATATTGAAGGCGCAGGCGAACATGGCGGCTACGACAAAATCGCAACTCAATCCGCTTCTCAAGCTCGCTTTCGACCTTGGGCCGCTGGTGCTGTTCTTCTTCGCCAATTCCCGATACGGCATTTTTGTTGCGACCGGCACGTTCATGGTGGCTGTGCTCGCGGCGCTGGCCGCTTCCTATGTGCTGACGCGGACACTGCCGATCATGCCCGTCGTGACCGCGATCATCGTACTGGTGTTCGGCGGCCTGACGCTCATTCTGCACAACGACCTGTTCATCAAGATCAAGCCGACCATCCTCTATGTGCTGTTTGGCGCGGTGCTGCTGGGCGGGCTTTTCTTCGGCAAATCGTTCCTCGGGATTGTGTTCGATTCGCTGTTCCATCTGACCGACGAAGGCTGGCGCAAGCTCACACTGCGCTGGGCGATTTTCTTTTTCGTGCTCGCGGTGCTCAACGAAATCGTCTGGCGTAATACGACGACCGATGTCTGGGTGGACTTCAAGGTGTTCGGCTTCCTGCCACTGACTTTCCTGTTCGGCGCACTGCAATATCCGCTGCTGCGGAAATACGCCGTCGAGCCGGCGGAATAGGGTCCGAGGCTCGCTGAGCCTGTCATCGGGCCGGCCACTTCGGGCCGGGACCGTTGGCTCGCGCCTTTAGGATGGCGGTGCAGAGGCCGCTAGCGCCTTCTCGATTTCGGGTTTGAGCACCGCGTTCAGATTGTCGGGTGTTATCGGGCCGACGAGCTTATAGGCGATGCGGGCGTCGCGGCCGACGATGAAAGTTTCGGGCACGCCGTAGACTCCCCATTCGATTGCAGCGCGGCCGGAGCGGTCGGCGCCAGCTGCGGCGAACGGATTGCCGTAGCGACCGAGGAAGCGCCGGGCATTTTCGGGCTGGTCTTTGTAATTGATGCCGACAACGCGCACGCGGCTGTCGCCGGCAAGCTTCATCAGCAGCGGCGCTTCATCGTGGCAAGGCACGCACCACGACGCCCACACGTTCACAACCGTCACGGCGCCTTTGAAGCTCGCCGGATCGAGGCCGGGCACGGCCTCGCCATTGCGATCAAGGCCCGTGACCGGCGGCAGTTCGGTTTGCGGCGCCAGATGGCCAATCAGGGCAGACGGAATGCGCGACGGGTCGCCGGCAAACAGCCGGATCAGAAACAACAGCACGAGCCCGAGAAAAACGATCAGCGGCACCAGCACGATGAGGCGCCGGCGGCCGACGTTCGCGTTTTCTTTCACGACATCGGTCACGCGTCCTCCCTGGCCTGTTCCACCGTCGGCTCGGCGTGCCCCGCCACTGAGCGCCGCGTAATGCCTCGCTTCTCCAAGTCGGCGAGTTTGCGCACTTGGGCGCGGTAGTCCAGCAACACCCAGGCGATCAGTCCGCCGACCACCACAATGGCAGCCGCATAGGCGCCCGCGATGAAGTCGATATGGTTGGTCGCCTGCATTGTCAGCTCGCGGCGTTGGCCCACAACAGCCGCAGCGTGCGCACGCGGCGGCGGAGGATTTCGTTGCGCATGGCGGCAAGGAGCAAGGTGAAGAAGAGAAGCGTGAACGCCACCGTCATGATCAACAGCGGAATGAGGATCGATGGATCGATAGTCGGCGCGCCGAGACGAAAGACCGAGGCCGGCTGATGCAGCGTGTTCCACCAATCGACCGAGAATTTGATGATCGGCAGATCAATCGCGCCGACAAGTGTGAGGATCGCGGCGGCGCGGGCCGCGCGCGATGGGTCTTCGACCGTGCGCCACAATGCGATCACACCGAGATAGAGCAGAAACAGCACCAGCACGGACGTCAAGCGCGCATCCCACACCCAATAGGTGCCCCACATCGGCCGCCCCCATAGCGAGCCGGTGACAAGGCACATCAGCGTGAACGCCGCGCCGATCGGCGCCGCGGCTTTAGCGGTGACATCGGCGAGCGGATGGCGCCAGACCAGCGTGCCGAGTGCGGCCAGCGTCATAATTCCCCAGGCCAGCATGCCGAGCCAGGCACCGGGCACGTGAGGGAACATGATCTTGACGGTAGCGCCCTGCTGATAATCGTCGGGCGCGATCGCCGCCTGATTGATGCCGAAGGCAAATGCGATCAGCGTCAGCCCGCCGAGCCACGGCAGCGCGCGGTTGGCGAAGGCGAGAAAACGCGACGGGTTGGCGAGATCGGCGACGGCCATCGCAGTTTTCCTATTGGGTTGGCCGGGTGGGCACAACGTTGCCTATGCAGGCAAGCTTCAACTTTATATGAACAGAATGGCTATTCCATTTCCTGCCGTAGCGCGGCCGCGGCCGCGAACGGTCCTACCACCAGACTAGCGAGCGTCAGTGCACAAAGAATCGTAAACGGCGTGCCAAAAGGCACCGGCCCGGTCACCGCCGCATTGGCCGCGGCAACACCGAAAATCAGCACCGGGACCGCGAGAGGCAATACCAGCACGGCCAGCAGCAGCCCGCCGCGACGCAGTGTCACGGCCAGCGCGGCGCCAATGAGGCCGATGAAGGTGAGCGCCGGTGTGCCGACGAGGAGCGTCAGCACCAAAGCGCCGGCCGCGCGCGCATCAAGGTTGAGCATCAATCCGATCAACGGAGCCGCAATGATCAGCGGCACGCCGGTCGTCAGCCAGTGCGCGATGCCTTTGATCAAGACAACGAGCTCAAGCGAAGCCCGGCCGGTGAGAATGAGATCGAGCGAGCCGTCATCATGGTCGGCGGCGAACAACCGATCGAGCGCGAGCAAACTCGCGAGCAGTGCGGCGAGCCACAGGATCGCCGGACCGATCCGTTGCAGCAGCGCGAGGTCGGGTCCGAGCGCGAACGGCACCAGCGTGGCCACGACCAGAAAAAACAGCACGCCCATCAGCGCACCGCCGCCAACGCGCACGGCAATGCGCATATCGCGGACAAGAACGGCAATAAGAGGAGTCATTGCTGCGCCACGTTTTCGCGCGGCGCCGCGACAGGAGGGTCGAGTGGGAGCTCGCGCGCGCCGTCGAGACCGATGGGCCCGTGGGTAGCGGCCAGGATCAGCCCGCCGCCGGCCAGGTGCATGCGCATGAATTCGCGCAGCCGTTCTTGAGCTGCCGCATCCAAAGCGCTGGTGGGCTCATCTAGGAGCCAGATCGGGCGCCTGACCGCGAGCAGGCGTGCGATCGACAGGCGGCGGCGCTGCCCGGCGGAGAGGAACGCGGCCGGCAGGTCGGCAAGGGTGTCGAGGCCGACGGCGGTCAGGGGGCCGCCGATATCGGCAGACGAGGCGCCGAAAAAGCCCGACCAGAATCGCAGATTTTCCCCCACTGACAGCGAGGGCTTTAGCGCGTCCTGGTGGCCGAGATAGTGGGCCTGCTCGCCGATAGTTAATTCCAAATCACCGGCCTCCAAAGCGAGACGGCCGCCGGCAATGCGGAGAAGCCCGGCCACCATGCGCAGCAGCGACGATTTCCCAGCGCCGTTGCGGCCCGTAACGATCAAACCTTCGCCGTTGGTTACGGAAAAGCTGATGCCGTTGAAAACATCGCGGCCGCCGCGCCGGCAGGCGAGATCAAAGGCCGAAAGCCGCATTGACGTTTCCAAACAATCCAGCGATTCCGGGCATCATATCGGCCATTCCTTTGTCGAACTGGAACAAATCTTGAAAACGCCCTATAAGCCGCCAGACGGGTAAACGGCGCGTTCGGGACGCCTGCCGCCGCCCGGCCACCAACGATCGGTTGGAGCA
>JBAUGC010000634.1:0-4473 GCA_049679485.1 Xanthobacteraceae bacterium | reverse complement strand
ACCTGCACCGGCGAGCACGGCGTCGGCCAGGGCAAGATGAAATATCTGGCGGCCGAGCACGGAGAACCGGCGCTGGATACCATGCGCGCCATCAAGCACGCGCTCGATCCGCTCGACATCATGAACCCGGGCAAGATCGTTAACCTGTAAGCCGCGGGCGGGCCGGACAACGCCTGAAAAAACGACACAGAATCGCCGGTAATTGTAACTAACGAGACCGGCGGAAGCGTGCATTCCCGCCGGCCTTGTTCTAGGCTTCGGTAGGCTCGCGCGGTGCGTCATCCAGGCGATTACGGAAAGCTTGCCGTGCAGACGACACTGCTCGGATTGGCACTTGCTATCATTCTGGCGCTGGTCTCGGCGCTGGTCGCTCCGCTTGTCGTCGACTGGAGTCACTACCGCTCATCGTTCGAGCAGGAGGCGAGCCGCCTGGTCGGCCTCGATGTCCGCGTCAACGGCGCGATCGCCGCGCGCATCCTGCCGAGCCCGCGGATCGAGCTGCGCGACGTCGAAGTCGGCCAGGCCGGACGGCAGCCGCAAGTGCAGGCCGTCGCGGTCGAACTTGAGCTCGGCCTTGGCTCGCTGCTGCGCGGCGAAGTGCAAGCCACCGAACTGCATCTGGTTAGGCCGCAGATCAACGTCGCGCTCGATCGCTCGGGCGCCATTGACTGGCCAGCGCCATCGCCGTCGTTTCGTCCGGATGCCCTCACCATCTCGCGGCTGAACGTCGAGGATGGCCGCGTCACTCTCGCCGATGCGGCGTCCGGCGCCCGCGTTACGTTGCAGAAGCTTTGGTTCAGCGGCGACATCCGCTCGTTCATTGGGCCGTTTCACGGCGAAGGCGCCTTCGTTGTCGGCGATGAACTGTACGGCTACCGGATTTCCGGCAGCCGCTTCGACGAGGACGGCGGGCTTAAAGTGAAGCTCGGCGTCGATCCGTCCAATCATCCGCTGACCACTGAGATCGACGGCACAGTCACGTTCGACACGGGCCTCCCGCAATTCGAGGGCACGCTGGCTTTGGCGCGGCCCGTCGGCGCCACGCTGGCGCGCGGCGAGCGGGTGATGAGCGATCCGTGGCAGTTGACCGGAAAGGTCCGTGCAACATCGTCTTCAGCATCACTGCAAGACATCGCTCTGCAGTACGGACCGGAAGAGCGGGCGGTCAATTTCAGCGGCAAGGCCGACCTGACCTTCGGCGAGCATCCGCGTGTCGACGGGACCATCTCGGCGCGGCAAATCGATGTCGACCGCGCGCTCGCCGACCCTGACGTGACGCATCGTCCGCCGCTGATCATGATCAAGAGCTTCTTTGAGACGTTCGTTGCGATGGTCAAACCTCCGTTGCCGGGCACAGTTGCCGTCGCCATCGATGCGGTGACGGTCGGTGGCACGATGCTGCAGTCGCTGCACGGTAGTGTGCGATACGACGGGAAGAGCTGGGGCTTTAAGGATTTCGCCTTCCGCGCCCCGGGGTTCACTGAGGTCAATCTGAGCGGTCAGCTCGACGACGGGCCGCAAGGCCTCGCCTTCAGCGGCCCGGCCAAGCTTGAATCCAGCGATCTGAAAACGCTCGTGGCGTGGCTCGAGGGCCGCAAGGAGCCGCTTGCCGGATTGAGCGAGACGTTGAGTGCGCGCGGCGAGATCACGCTTGCGGCCGATCGCTTCGTCCTCGATCGGCTGTCGGCGGCTTTGGACCGGGAGAATCTGCAGGGCCGGCTCGCCTACACTTGGGCGACCGGCAACAAACCCGCAACGCTCGACGGCGAACTCCACGCCCCGGCGCTCGACGTCGATGCTTTGTCCGCGTTCGCGAAGGCGGCGTTATCGGATAGCGCGCTGGAGATTCCGCGCCAGGCGGCTCTTGTCCTCGACGTCGGTCAGGCGACATTCGCCGGTGTGGATGCGCGAATGATCAATGCCCGAGTCAAGTTCGATTCCGGAATATTGCATATCGATCGGCTTTCGATCGGTGATCTCGGCGGCGCCGCACTCGACATCAGCGGGCGTATCGATGAACTGTCGTCGCAGCCGCGCGGGCGGATTACGCTTGACCTCGATGCCAGAACGCTTACTGGTCTGACCAACATCGTCGGCCGTCTGGCGCCGCAGGTCGCGGACGCGTTCCGTCCTTTCGACGATCGTCTGGCGCCGGCGAAAGTGCATGCTGCCCTGACAATCGATCGCGCCAGCGGCGGCAGCTCCGTCGCCAAATTCGAACTCGGCGGCGACTTGGGGGCGACGCGGCTCACGCTTAATGGCGATGCGACCGGCGACCCGGCGCATTTGAGTTCAGCCATCGTGCGCATGACCAGCCGGCTTGATGCCGATGACGGCGGAGCGCTCGTGCGGCTGTTCAATCTCGACCGAATTCTGGTCGTTGATCAATTGCCGGGGCAACTGACGCTTTCAGCCAACGGGCCGCTCGCTGCAGCCGTGCGCGTCAACGGCCTTGCCGCTGCTGGCGGATTTTCTGCGGCGATCAATGGGGCGCTGCATTTGAGTGGTGAGCAGGCGCCGACCGGCAGCTTGCAAATAAAACTGTCGGCGGCTGATCTGCGCCCCCTGCATCGCGCCATGACCGGTCAGCCGGGAACAGCTGCCGCGACTTCAGCGAGCGCTATTGTCGGCTTTGCTGGCGCGGACGTGTCGCTCACCGATCTCGTCGTGGGCACCGGCAAATCGTCGATACGTGGTCATCTTGATCTCAAACTGGGGAAACCGCTCGCCGTAAACGGCGACATCGCGGCCGATGACGTCGATGCCGCGGCGATCTCGGCGATGTTGTTTGGGCTGCCGAGCGCTGCGTCTCCAACCATCGCCGCTTGGTCGCATGAGCCGATTGCTGCCGGCGCGTTCGGTCAGGCGAACGGGGCCGTCACCTTCAAGTTCGATCGCGCCGCATTCACGCCGGCTTGGGTGGCGCATGACCTCAAGGGCGTCGCCCGGTTTCAGCGTTCGCAGATCGCGCTGAGCAACCTCGGCGGCGGCTTCGCCGGGGGACGCCTCACGGGAGAGCTTATTGTCAGCCACGATGCCGAGGACTTTGCGCTCCGGGGCAACCTCGAACTCGCCGGCGCGAACGCCGCGAAAGTGCTCGGACCCGGGAAGAGCGCCGTCGATGGCGTCATCGCGGTAAAGCTTCACGGCGAAGGGTCGGGCGCGAACGCGGACGCGCTGGTCGGCTCCCTCCACGGCGGCGGGACAATCGCTCTCAGCAATGGAAGTCTCGCCGGTGTTGATCCGGCCGCATTCGATGCCGCGATCCGTGCCGCCGACCAGAGCAGCACAATCGAGGCGCCGAAGATCAGAGCGGCCGTGAGCGCCGTCCTGGATGATGGCCGCCTTGCAGTGCCGCAAGCCAACGCGGACGTCACAATCGCTGCCGGCCAAATTCATCTGGCCAGTACGACGGTGAATGCGCAAGACGGCGCCAAGCTTTTGCTCGGTGGAATGCTCGATCTCAACAGCTTGGCGATTGATGCGCATATGACGCTGTCGGGACAACCGGCCGCGAATGCCTTGATTCCCGCCCGGCCGGAATTCGCGATCAACGTAAAGGGTCCGCTCGCGGCGCCCGACAGACAACTCGATGTATCGACACTGGTGGCGTGGCTAACGCTTCGCGCGGCCGAATTGCAGACCCGCCGCCTGGAATTGATCGAAGCCAATCGGCGCGATGAAGTTGTGGGAGCCATTGCCCGTCCGGCATCGCCTGCCATCCGGTTCATTCCGATGGGAACAGCGCTGGAAACGCGCGACCACGTTAACGCTTTGCTGGGAGCGACGCTCGGGGCGCGTTCCTTCGATCGCTTGCACCCTGAGGGTTCGGCTACCATGCCGACCGCGGCTGCGTCACCGCCTTCGGCTATATCGAGGCAGCAGCCGGGCGCAGACAACACCACAGCAACTGGCAGCACAGCTGAGTTTACCCGTGGACGCCCCAAAGCGCCACCACCCGCGATTCACTCGCCGCTCGATTTGCTATTCGGCTCACAGAATTGACGCCATTGGCGGCGCCAAGATGATCTCGGCGCCAGGCGGGCTCGTTGTCTCGCCATCGTGGTTCGTCCGCCCCTGGTAGTGGTCGAGGACGAACAGCCGGATGGCGGAAGACAGGTTGCCGTGCTGACGCTCAGAATCGATAGAGCCGACGAGATCGGACAAGGTTAGACGCTGTGTTATGGCGATCTCCTTTAGTGCTCTCCAGAACGCGTCTTCGAGGCTGACGCTTGTCTTGTGGCCCGCAATGACAATAGAGCGCTTAACGACTGGCGATTTCATTGCCCGTCTCCCGTTTTGATGCGGTGTTGTTCAAGATGGTTAAGGGCTTGGTCGCTCCGGGATCGCTCCAGTAACCGCTCCGCCTTCGAGCGTCCATGCTTAACGCGATTAGCCGCAGCCACTCGTTCTGCCTGCTGCCGTTTAGTGCGTTTTCGGACGGCCCGAAGATTGAGGAGGTCAGCCATGAGA
>JBAUGC010000633.1:0-1725 GCA_049679485.1 Xanthobacteraceae bacterium | reverse complement strand
TGGTGCGTGCCGCCCTGCCCGGCTTCGGGATCATCGAACAATCGAACATCGCGGCCCTCGATCGCTGACGGAAGCTTTCCGCGGAAGGAAAGCCGTCGTCGCTGAGAGAATTGCACGCGCGCGCCGCAGCAACTAGGTCCCTGTTCAAAATGTTCGGAGACTTTCCTCGCGCCCGCGCTGACTATCTCCTTCCAGGCAACGGCTCGCGTCCAACAGACCGCCGAAAAACGCTCCACGCGTACGTGCGCGTAGCTAGTTGAAGCTGCTCGACAGGTCTACGCACCGGGATCCCGTTCCGGCCCATCAGCGACCTCCCCAGGTTCGTGCAGCAGCATCTCGCCAGCTTCCGCTAGCTCCTCGAGCGCGTCTGCGGCGCCTTCGCGCCCAGGCTTCCATTGCATGGCCCTGGTCTTCGTGGCCGCAGCCACCGCGATGTCGAGCACCGCTCGAACGCCGGCGTTGAAGGCCTCGACACATTCGTTGGTCATAGCCGCGAGCCTTCGGCCTGCCGCATCATCTTCCCCACTTCACCAGCCCACACCTGCTCCACCCCACCCCACCCCACACCCCAATATAAACTGGGGTGGGGATGTGGTTTGTCCCCAGTTCCCCACTTCTTCCCACCCCAGTTTACAAAGTGGGGAAGCGGTCATGCGGGAGCGCCAACTACGATCATCGGCTTATCTCGCCCCTTCATCTTGTCGTGTTTCCTCTGGACGCTAAGAGCGCCGCTTTTGATCCAGCTTCGAAGAAGGGTTTTGAGCCGTTCCCGGCCGCCTTCGTCATCGGGATCGATGCCAAGCACCTCACCCACACCGTAGCCAGCCCAATTGCCGGCAAGCACGCTCTGCGCCCACTCACCCGCCGCAATTTTCTCCTGAACTGCTTGGAGGTGCGCCGCCGTAAGGCCGTCCAAAGCGTTTGGTAATTTCCAATCTGTCACCACCCCTACCCAATCGCCCTCGTCGTCGGCGGTGCCATTATCGAGCGGGACTGAAACGATCCGGTACCAGGCGGCAGCCTCCATAGGCGGCATCATATTCCGCTTGCCATCGGCATCGTCGACCCGGAAGAAACTGCGACGGTTTTCGTCGACGCCCGCCTTGGCTGCTTCGCTATCGCTCATCGCGTTGAGGGCGCGCGCCGAACGTGCGGCGCCGATCAGAGCGCTGGCGCCCCGGGCATCATCGACCGTAAAGCCTGATTGACCGGCGGATGGTTTGCGAACGTGATGCACGAGCTCGACGGCGCAGCCTGTCTCATCGGCGATGTGCGCCCAAGTTTTTACGACCCGATCGATCGCGCCGTTGTCGTTCTCCGGCACGCCGTGAGAGGAGACAAACGGATCGATGATCAGGACATCGATCTGTTTTTCTTTGATTTCCAGAACGATGTTTGCGACCACCGGCTAGGCCACCACGACGTTGTCGTGCACCTTGGTGGCTAAAAGGATCGGGTCCGTGCGCCCGCTGCTTAGGAATAGCCGACCGGCGATCTCCTCGGGCTTCACCTCATAGTGCAGCATAATGGCGGCGATGCGCCGTTCTATCTCGTCGAGTGGATCCTCGCCGTTCCACACCCAGACTTTCAGCGGCCGCTTCACGGGCACGCCGAGCAAAGGTCGACCACTGGCCATCGCGACGGCTTCGACGAGCACGAGGCTCGACTTGCCGAGGCCTGCCGGCGCGATCGTCGCCGAGACGTAGCCGCGAATGTAGTGCCTGT
>JBAUGC010000632.1:0-2559 GCA_049679485.1 Xanthobacteraceae bacterium | reverse complement strand
GTAGGGGAGCATGTGCAGGAACTTGGGCTGCGCAGCTTTCGGGTGCTGACGGTCACGACATCGCGGGCTCGCGTTGAACAGATGATCGAAGCGCAGAAGGAAATGACCGATGGCCGCGGATCGAACCTGTTCCTGTTCATCGATGATGCAACTCTGCTCAAGAGCAACCCGCTTGATGCCCAGTGGCTGACGGGGAAGGGTAAGCTAATTCGGCTGACGGACTAGGAGCACCAGGCACGCATTAATACGTAGTCGAGCCACGACGTTTGACACCGGTAACACGGATGATGCGGTTTCGCCGATCGAGTTCGAATAGCACGCGCCAATCACCGACCCTTCGGCGCAAGGAGTCTTGGCCGCGAAGCAACTTCACGTCACCGTGGAAGGGATTCGCGCACATCTCAAAGAAGGCTTGATCGATCTCGTCGCGCTCGCTTGCAGAAAGACGACGAAGTTGACGCTTGGCGCGATTACCGATCTGTAAGCCCCATTTCATGGCGCCATTGTTCGAGCGTGACAAAGTCACCGCGCTCGAAGTCGCGTCGCCCCTCTGCGATCGCTTCGAGGTCGCCAGGTTCCGGCTGCTCCTCCAGCTGTCGCATCAATGCGCGAGCGGCGACATCCTGCATGCCCTCCGGCAATTGGCGGAGGCGATCAATGGCTTCATCAAGTAATCTGGTCATGCGATTATCGTAGCATATTGAGTAAGGATTGGCCGTATTGACGGGCTTCAAGTTTCGTTGCGCAGACGGTGGTTCGTAAAACAGATATTGCACTAACCCGCTCCGCGGGAGGGAGCAGGATCACTGCAAGTGGGCCTGCTTCTTTAGCTTCTTCACTCGATGCTTCTGATAATTGAGGATGGATGCGGCCAGCGGCATGGAACGCGAGACTCGAACGTGGGTCAGCGAGATAATGATCGCCGCTTCGTCTCCCGGCGGAACGATATGACACATGATCCCACCTTCGTCACCGAGATACGATAAGTCCGAGACGGTCTGACGCGTTTGATGGGCGGCAGCGACTTTGTCAGCCTGTAGCTGCTTGACCACCATTGGCGGCAGTTCGACTTCGAACGGCACGGCCGCCTTGAGCGCGGCCAACAGGTGCGCGGTCTTCTCTGGATTGTCGAGCATCGGTGGCAGTCTTTTCAGAATTGAGCTTGGTGATTCGGCGATCCCCAATAATAGGGAATACGGCTCAATAGAGCCAACTTCTGAACTACGCACAATTATGAGGTTTCTGCGATGCCTTGCATCGAGCGCGAGACCATGGTGTGCGCCATGGGGCGGCGTTGCAGAAACCTTGTTGCACGAACCCGCGGGCAGCGAGTCCAGCTATGGGGATTTGGTGATGGTGGTCGCCGCGCGGGATCGAGCCAGGTGCCCCCGAGTCGCCGGTGGCAATGCCATTCGGACAATCGGTAGAAAATGTACAGGCGGTGCTTCGCACGGTCTTTCGCCAAAATACCGAATTCCGTCGTGACAACGCAAAGCGGGACGTGCGATGCCGTAGGTGGCGGCACGGCACGACGTGCAGACGATGATGTGTGCGGCTCGGGGGAGTGAGGTCATGAGCTGTCAAACCTGCGAACGTGATACGGGCGGCACAGCGGTCCATCGAAGGTGTCGATGGTCATCATGCGTCCGCCGCAGCACGGGCAAGGCGGCGGTTCGAATGAAGATGCTGGACAATCTTCCCGAGTGCCGCTCTCACTATTGTTGCGAGTAGGGGATACATCGAGCAGTTTTCGACACAGCGACACCTTGTCCGCACGGTGCCCATTCGCGAACAGACCGTAATGACGTATGCGATGGAATCCATCGGGAAGCACGTGCAGCAGGAAACGGCGCATGAACTCGCCAACGGCGAGCTTCATGACCTTGTTCTTGTGGTCGCCATTCTCACGGTAGTCCTTCCAGCGAAAGCTGACGTGCTCATCGCTAAGATGGAGCAGCCGGCTGTTGGCGATGGCGACGCGATGGGTGTACCGCGCAAGATAGGCCAAGACTTGCTTTGGACCTGCGAACGGACGCTTGGCGTAAACAACCCATTCCCGCGTGCGCAGGGGAGCGAGGTAAGCCTTGAATGTCTGCCGGTCTCTAAGCGCGATGAGATCAGCGAAGAATTGCAGCTTGCCGGCACCGTAAGCTGCCACAAGACCTTCGAGGAACAAGCGCCGGAACAGGCGCGAGAGCACCCGAACCGGCAGCAAGAAGTCCGGACGGCATCGCACCCAGCTCACGCCGTCGGGGGAGACACCTCCGCCAGGTACAATGCAGTGGACGTGAGGGTGGTGATCGAGGCTCTGTCCCCAGGTATGCAGGACAGCGGTGAGGCCGATATTGGCGCCGAGGTGTTTTGGATCGGCGGCGATCGTCGTGAGCGTCTCAGCCGCGGCCGTGAACAGCAGTCCGTAGACCTCGGCCTTATTGTGATACGCGATGGCGCCTATCTGTGCCGGGAGAGTGAAGACGACGTGGAAGTAGGGTACGGGCAGCAGTTCGGCCTCGCGCGCCTCAAGCCAGGCTTGCGCCGCCCTCCACTGGCACTTTGGGC
>JBAUGC010000631.1:0-2964 GCA_049679485.1 Xanthobacteraceae bacterium | reverse complement strand
TCGACCCGGCGACGACGGGGAACGCTGACACGGCGGACCTTCCCGAGGGCTACGACGGTGATCCGCGGCTGCTCGGCATTGACCTAAACGAGTGTGAGAAGGCGCATAACGCCTCTCCACGACTCGCCCTTGATCGGCCCAGGTTCGACAAGGTCCGCGACATCATCGGCGCGGCGGCGATGACGGGCGGCGAAAACTTGCGGCCGTTCGGCGCCTTCGTCTGCGAGAGCGTCGTGTTTCTCGTCGACGGCCGCTTTGAGTTTGGCCGTGACGTCCGCGATCCAGCCGGCGCGAAGGCAGCTGTCATCTGCTGCGTTCACGACGAGTACGACGAAAACGTAGATCTCGCTGCTTTCGACATAGACTCCGGCGCCGTCGCGATCTGGCGCGGCCGCGTCGGGATGCTCGGTGAGTATTGGCTTGCCGCAGCCACCTTCGACGAGCCGCTGATAGTGCACGAGACCGCGCTCGATTGGCTTCGAGCGGGCAGGGAAGGGCTCTACGTCATCGATCTGGGGCGCGCGGGCCGGCTGCTCGCCGGCCGTTCGATCGCCGTCAAAGACGTTGCTTTCGGTGCCGCGCTCCGCGCCGCGCTGCGGCTTGAGCCGGTAATCCTCGTTTCAGAGGAGGCGCCCTAAATGCCGATCGATCGGGTCCGCCGCCACGGTTCGACTAGATACCTCCCTCTGGATGAGGCGCTCGAGCGCGAACAAGCCGCGGGCCGAGTCTCCTCAAGCGAACAGGGGGCCTACTCCGAGGGAGAAATACTGTGCCCGCCCGCCGGCGCCGCCGAGTCCCCGCACAAATGGACGGCCGAGGCGCCGACGAAGATGCCCGTATATCACTTGGCGAGCTGATCGACGGTGTCGCCTCAATTTCGCAACCGACGATCAGCGAGTCAATCGGGCCCAATGAGGGGGAGATCCAGTTGGAGATCCTTTCGGCTGCGAGCCTCGCCGGCAAGCCCGTCCCGCGGCAACGCTGGCACGTCCCTAATCTGATCCCCGCAGGTAACGTGACGCTGCTGTCAGGAGACGGCGCGACCGGGAAAAGCTTGCTAGCCCTCCATTTGGCGGTCGCGACGGCCACGGCTGGCGACTGGATCGGATTTGCGCCGGAGCCCGGTGTCGCGGTCTACGTGAGCGCGGAAGACGAGCTCGACGAACTGCACCGCAGACTTGCCGCGATCGAGGCTGACCTCTCAAAACTTACAGACCTGCATCTGGTGCCGCTGGCTGGAAAGGACGCCGTTTTGGCAGCGCCTGACGGCAGGGAAGGGCTCCTTAAGACGACACCAGTCTTCAAGGCGCTCAAGCGGATCGTCGAAAAATATAGGCCGACCCTGCTTGTTTTAGACACCCTCGCGGACCTGTTCGGCGGCGACGAGGTCAAGAAAGTCCACGCCCGACAGTTTATCGGATTGTTGCGTGGCCTAGGGATCGAGTTTGAGACGACAATCCTTCTGCTTTCTCACCCTTCGCTCAGCGGTATGCAGTCCGGCTCCGGGATGTCGGGCAACGTGGGTTGGAGCAACGGCGTACGGTCTCGTCTGTACTTTGAACGGATTAAAGACCCCGACGGCTCCGAAGAAGATGCCGACATGCGGATGCTGAGAACGAAAAAGGCAAATCGCGCGCGCGGCGCCGACACGATCACCATCCGATATCGGGAAGGCAAATTCGTCAGCGAGAACGTGAGCCGCAATAACCTAAAAGCCGAACGTCTCTTTCTGGAGCTGCTCAAGCGCCTTTCCGACGAGGACCGGCCGGTCTCGCCTAATCGGTCGAACAACTACGCGCCGCAGATCTTTTCAGAGCATCCGGACGGCGCCGGCATCAAGAAGGCGGCGTTCGCGACGGCGATGGATGAACTGCTGAAGCAGGGCCGCATCCAAATCTGCGAAGATGGGCCGCCGTCGAAGCGACGGAGGCACCTCGTCCTCGTCGACAACGGTCGGGCCTCATATTCAATGCGGACGGAGGCGAACGACGAATGACCCCTTCCAACGGTCTTCCAACGCTAAAAAGGCAGTTCCAACGGCTTCCAACGGGCCGTTTTCACGCATGCCAACTCAATTCCAACGGTATGCCGACGACTACCAACGGGGTGTGTTCCAACCCCCCTATAACCCCCCAGGCGTTGGAAGCCGCCTGGGGCTGGCGCTTGGGCGCCGCCAAGCGGCTTCACGCCTCCCGCAGATCGAGCCCGGAGACATGACCAACGAATGTGTTGAGGCCTTCAACGCCGGCGTGCGCGCGGTGCTCGATATCGCGGCGGCAGCGGCCACGAAGACCAGGCGCATGCAATGGAAGCCAGGACGCGAAGGCGCCGCGGATGCGCTCGAGGAGCTTGCGGAAGCCGGCAAGATGCTGCTGCACGAACCTGGGGAGGTCGGCCAGCCCGATCAGCCTTAGTGGGTGGACACGCCCGAGCGTTTCCTATCCGACAGGTGCTCTGCCTCGTTCAGGGCCGCGGCCTGCAGTTCTATAGCGGCGGCTTGGACATCGAAACCGACGGACATCAAGATCGGTTGCTGAGCCTTTGCAGGGTCCAGGATTGAGCCTGCGATCTCGCGGCATTGCTCCGCCCTTTGGCGGCAATAACTAGGGCTCAACATGTGTTGCTCCGTGACAGCTATTTGCTTCGGAGAACTGGCACCGGTGAGTTTGGTTGCCGGGTTGCGTCAATGTGGCGTAAGTGCGCGCAAAAGCTCCCTACACGCGCGTGCGCGTGGGGCCTTTCGGCGGCCTCTTGGACGCGAGCCGTTGCCTGGCAGGAGATAGTCAGCGCGGGCGCGAGGAAAGTCTCCGAACATTTTGAACAGGGACCTAGTTGCGGCGGCGCGCGCGTGCAATTCTCTCAGCGACGACGGCTTTCCTTCCGCGGAAAGCTTCCGTCAGCGATCGAGGGCCGCGATGTTCGATTGTTCGATGATCCCGAAGCCGGGCAGGGCGGCACGCACCA
>JBAUGC010000630.1:0-2493 GCA_049679485.1 Xanthobacteraceae bacterium | reverse complement strand
GTGTCGCTCGGCCTGCAATACGGCGTGCCGCTCGACGAATATGTCGATGCCTTCACCTTCACCCGGTTCGAGCCGTCCGGTCCGGTGCAGGGCAACGACTCGATCAAATACGCCACCTCGATCCTCGATTACGTGTTCCGCGAGCTGGCGGTCTCCTACATGGAGCGCTTCGACCTCGCCCACGTCGATCCGTCAGGCGAAGGCTTTGACGCGCTCGGCAAGGGCGTCGAGGAAGGCCGCCCGACCGAGACGCGCTACGTGTCGAAGGGGCTGACCCGCTCGCGCACTGACCGGCTCAAAGTGATGCAGGGCGGAGCAGATCGCGGCATCACGTCACCCTCCCCTGCAGGGGGAGGGTCATCCTCCGAAGCTCGCGCAGCGAGCGAAGGCGGACGGGGTGGGGCGTCTTCCAACGTCACCGCACTTACCACCTCCGGCGCCCGCGGCGAAATCGCCGGCAGCGCCGCGCTCAAGACCGAGCCCGAGCAAAAACTCTCGCCGACGGACTTGCTGGAGCAACAAAACCGCACCGACGCGCGCGTGCACGCCAAGCAGGCCGCTGCCGAAAAACGCGCCGAAGCCCGCGCCAAAGGCTACGAAGGCGAGGCTTGCGGCGAGTGCGGGAATTTCACTTTGGTTCGAAATGGAACGTGTTTGAAGTGCGATACGTGCGGATCAACGACGGGGTGTTCGTGATTCCCGACGAAGCAGATGATGAAACTGCAATGGCCGGCGGCACCGTAGAAGGCCGATGGATCACAAGGAACGTTTACCATGGCAAGGCTAACTAAAACCCAGAAGGTCTCGATCATTTGTGCGCTTATTGGAGCCGCCGCCATAATCTCCGCGTCTTTTTTGCGCGCTCCCTCGTTTCAGCAAACGATCAACGGCGACAACAATTTCCAAGTAGGCTCGGGCGCAACGCTTACGATGGCGCAGTTGCTACCGACCGTTGGCAGCGACTCCGTAGTCATCGGCAACGTTAAACACAATGTCGGCGACCGCTCAGTTGCAATCGGGGCCACGGATGATCGAGGCAACACGATACTTGCCCTGCCCGGAGCTTATGGTTACGGCGCTTGCGCCGGACCCGGATCGATTGCTGTGGGGGCATATGCGGGCGCCGGATGTCGATCCAACCAGCAATCATCGACCAGATGAAGGCTCAGCAAGCGTAGGCCGGGCGAGGCGCGGAACGCGTCGAGCCCACGCGCCCATCCGACAAATCATCGACGCCTAGGCGCGCCGCGGCTGAACTACAATCAGCTGCGCATTAAACGTTTTGGCTGCGTCGTCCGAAAGATTACGCATCAGTTGCTCGTCCTCAGATAGAGCGCGTGGCGCTCGGAGCGGGGTCGACAATCGAGGCTCCTCACGGCGCGGAGTCTCAATTGGTGGAAGCTCAAATCCTTTGCGATCCCGAATTTTATTCACCGCCCGCTCCTTTGCGCCTTCCACTTCGCTCACTATCTCCCTCAGCTTCGAACGCAGCGGTCTCGGATCTTCATGCAATCGACGCTCTATCTGCTCAATCAAGCCCGATGAGCCATGAAAATTGATCTGTTTTGGATCAGAACATAGCCAAGCCCGGTTGTCGTCATAGGCGATGTGATGGCTATCATCGTCTAATTCACCAATTTCTTTTGGGCTAACAAATATAGATCGAGCGGCCACGCGATTTATCGCCCAAGCTTCATCTATTTCGGCTAATTCGTGAAACCTGGGGGCGGCATAAAAAACTAAGTTACTGGTTTCGGTCAAAGCGAGAAGCATCTCGTGTTGGTCGGACTTCCCGGATTCTGTGATCTTAAATCTGTAAAACGGCACGGAAATTGCCAAACGGTACTGCTGTATCTCACGAGCGTTTGTTCGGATCATGCAATCGGCTCGCTTGAACTGCAGATACAGAGCAACACCTGACATATCGAGCCTTACATCATAACCGCCCCCTGCCTTTCCCTCTTCAATTAAGCTTGGAAATAAGGGCGCGGCAGCAACGGGCGCCCAGCCGACGATTTCGTTCGTCAGCGCGAAGCCGTATGAAAACTCCGAAATCTCAGGGGTCATCCCCTTTTTGTCCCCGTCGGTTGTCGCAGTTCTAGCCCGTCTTAGCAGACTGCAATCTTTGATTGCACCCGAATTTGCGCTAGGTTCGCCCAGTCGCAACTGGGGCCCAAGGAGCGGACGGACTGCCATGGCTCCACGCGAAGAGACATGTTGCCGAGAGCATGGAATGAACATTTCGGCGACGGCGTTCCGTTTTGACGATCACACCATGTGGGTCGACTTGAGCGACGGCCGCACCTTGGGCGTTCCGTTGGCGTGGTTTCCCCGCCTCCTGCGTGCGAGCGCCGAGGCGCGGCAACGCGGCGAGATCAGCCGACTTGGCCTGCATTGGGAAGAACTCGACGAAGATATCTCAATCGCTAGACTGCTGGCGGGGCGCAGCGATATGACGAGGCACCCCGAGCGCGCGGTCTAGCAAGCGTAGAG
>JBAUGC010000629.1:0-1688 GCA_049679485.1 Xanthobacteraceae bacterium | reverse complement strand
GTCCGGCTCCGTGTGGGCTCGAATTTTCTCTCCCTCAAGCGTAACGATTTGTCGGGTGCGATTGAAGGGCTCGAGCGCGCCCGTCGCACCACCAGAGAGCGCTCGAGGTTACCAACACTTACGATCGCTTTCAGCCGCCTTCAATCGACGACTTCCATGTGTCGGACTTTTTGTGCGGCGGCAATTCGACGCTTTGGCTTGCCGATCGGCGATGCGGGTGCTTCCGCGGCCGCTCCGGCTCGCTGCAAATCTCGCATAAGCTCTCCGAGACTCGTCTTGAGGTCACGAGCGGGATCGGTTGGTGTCGGCCGGCGGCGAGCCGCCGCGCGCATTGCCGACGCGCCACCGGTCCCGATCGTGTCTGCTTTGTTGCCTTGCGGGGAATGTCCGCTGACAGCTTCAGGACACAACGGGACAACGTAGATGCGACGAGCACGAATATGTCGGAATGCCCAACCAGCCATGAAGACGAGCGCCATTGCGACCCCTCCGACCAGAAACGCCGACGGGAGCGCGAATACCGATGAGTCCGGTGGCGCGCTGACCGCTTCGACGACCGGCCACGTCACTGGTATTTGCGGGGGCGCTTCTTCATCGGCGCTATTATCAGCATAGCTGCTACGTAAGCCCGAAAGCTCCGGCCCGCTTAGATCCGCAGACGGGGCAACTCCGGAGCTTGCGTCCTGAAGTTTGGGGAGATCGGACCAGCGCGCGGCGAAATCCGCGGCGTTCTGTTCGTCGCGAACCGATAGTTCGACGTGCGGCACCGCCGCGGTTGATGCAAGCTGCGGCGGCTGCACGTTTGCAACTTGCCCCGGCAGCGCTTGCGGCGTTTGCAGCGCGACCGGCTTCTGTGGCGGAACGGCGGGCGCTGAAGCAACTGCCGAAGTTTCAGATGTATCAGATGTGTTTGTATTTGCGCCGGCGTGCTGGCCTGCGCTCGCTAAACCCAAATACCAGCAGCGCCGCTTGGCCACGTGGTCGAAGCGGTAGTACCAGTGAGTGCCCCGGGCCGCAGACAAGCCCGGCTTGGTCTTGCATTGCTCAACCGCGGGCGCGCTTTTGCTCGCCTGCGCCGTGGCGACGATAGCCGCGGGTATGACGACAAGAATGGCCGGCAAGATCCTCTGTACAAACATCGGTCCCTCTGTCGCTGTCCATGATGACGCCTGTCGATTGTTTTGATTTGCCAGCGAGGGTCACAGCGGATTTGGGCTGCAATGGGTTTCGATTGTGACGATTTGCCGGAACAGATGAGGCAGCGTTTCCACGCGTATAAGTCGAGATCGGCCCATTTCGGAGATCAAAGGATTGAGTACGAGATCGCGCTCTAGTCTAGCGCGGCGAATTCACTGCGGATGATGAACTGCCGGATGATGCTTGTGCTTGTGTTTGACCCGCGGCTTTTCAGCAGCCTCGGGCGCGATGATTGAATACGATGAATCGGGGAGCCCGCCGATTCCAGTCCCCGGCGCAACAATGCCGTTGCCGAAGCCCGGTGACACCGGAACCTCCGGCGCCGACGGGATGACGAGCGGGGTGCTGGGATTAAATTGCGGCCTCGGCACCGGAACCGGCGGCGGTACTTGCGCGCTAGCGCCAACCGCCAACAGGAGCGGCATCGTCAGAGCAAATAATGCCGCTTCGCGCCGCAGCATCGCGAAATCCAATTGTGAAATATCCTAAGC
>JBAUGC010000628.1:0-5103 GCA_049679485.1 Xanthobacteraceae bacterium | reverse complement strand
AGGTCGAACAGAATTACGATCTCGATCAGCAGCGGCATTCCGGGCACGAGAATTTGCGCGCCGAGAAAAATGCCGTTTTCGAGCACGAGCAGGCCAAGAATTTGACTCAGCGCTTCGTGTCGCACCGTAAGCATCAAAAATCCGATCAGCTTCATCGACAGCATGATCGTGAGCGCGAGCACCGCCACCGTGCCGGCAAGCCCCAGCGATTGACCGATGTGATAGGAAACGACCAGAGCGAAGATCACGCAAATCGCGCCGGCGACGAGCGTGGAGCTGGGCTGCAGAATCTCGTGGATCTCGCGCGCTACGTTGAGCCGTCCGATGATCCGCCAGATCAGGTACGGCAGCAGCAGCCCGCGGAACAGCGCAGTGAGGATCGCTATCAGGTAAAGTTCGGGGTAGCCGCCGTAAAATCCGACCGCGGCGGACAGCGCGGCGATGACCCAGGATTCGGCGGCGAAGGCGTAGAGATAATTGTTGAGCCAGCGCGAGCCGAGCATCACGAAGGCGAGCAGCAAACTCGTAATCGCCATTAGACTGAAGATCGACGACGCGAGCGGATCGAGATGCGCGACGAGCATGATCAAGCCAGCTGGGTTCCGATGATGGCAAGGATGGCAAAAACGAACGAGGCTGCGAGCAATTCCTGATAACGGTAGAAGCGCAATCGCGACTGCGCGGTTTCCACCACGACGACGGCACCGGCAACGATGACGAATTTGAGCATCAGCGCGGCAACCGAGCCGAGAACTCCGACAGCCGTGCCCTCGCGCGACAGCCCCCACGGGATGAGCAGAACGTTGCAGAAGATCGTGTAAAGGATGAATTGCTTCATCATCGACGCCCAGCGGAGAATGGCGAGCAGCGGACCGGAATATTCGAGGATTCGCGCTTCCTCGATCATGTAGACTTCGATGTGGGTGCTGGAATGGATCGGCAACCGGTCGGTTTCGACGATGAGCAGCGTAAAGAATGCCGCGATAAGGAAAAGATGCGCCGGGCTCAGGTAGACCGCGGGGCTGCCGACCAACAAATGGTTGACGACGAAAGGCAGCATCGCTTTCGCCAGCAGCGTAATTCCGACGAACACCAGAATAAGCGTTGGCTCCGCCAGGATCGCAACCATTACCGCACGGCTTGAGCCGACTCCGCCATAGGCGCTGCCGGTGTCGAGACCGGCAAGCACGATCATGAACGAGCCGAGCGTGAGAATGAGTCCGCCGCCGAGAATATCGCCCATGTCGGACAGCGGCAGCGGAAAATCGGTCAACACCGGAATGAGAATGGGGACCGTCATCGTCGCGGTGAAGGCGACGAACGGCGCGATCCAGTAGATCCAGGAAGCGGTTTCCGGAACCACGATCTGTTTGTGGAACAGCTTCCAAAGGTCGCGATAGGGCTGGAAGATGCCGGGCCCTTGGGCGAGTTGTACGCGTTCCTCAAACTGCTGGATGATGCCCTGCAGCAGCGGCGCCAGCAGCAGCACCGCGAGGACCTGACAAATTTGCAGGAGAATGTCGCGGAGCATCACGACTGTCCCGGCAGCCGTGTAACAGGTGCGCCACCCACGCGAACGCGCCGCGGCCAAGCGCGATCAGATCGTCCTCGTCTGCCGAAATGTGTGCTCACGCACTACTCCTCCGTCCGAAAGCGGACAAAAGGAGTCATCAGCCCCTAGGGCAGTTTAAGGCGAACTCCATCGCCTTGCTGGTGCGAACCAGCACCTGCGCAACGAATAATGAATACGGATAACTTAAGCTCGCTGTCAAGCGTACACGCCAAATAGCCTCCAAAAATCTCAACAAATCGTCGGTGAGCTTGCGCGCGGCTTTGCGATGCAGGCGGAGACGGCCGGCAGCTTGGTGTGCGGTCACACGGCGCGGCGCTCGCGCGCCGGCGCTTCATCCGGGAACAGCCGATCCGATTCGACGACATATTGCGCCGCGCTCTCGTTCAGCCGGGAATTATTGGCTTCGCGAAGGGCCGCATCGGCCTCGCCGTAAAGGAATGCGAGGAAGGCATAGCGTCGCCCACTGGTAATCGGCGTCACCTGGTGCAGCGCGCCACACGAAAAAACCACCGCGCCGGCAGGCGGAGCGCGATACGCGCGGCTACCGAATTCCGGAAGCACGAGATCGCAGCCTTCGTAATCCTTGTTGAGGTTGATAGTCACAGCAAAACGCCGATGCTGCGCGCCGACATTGATGTTGTCGCGGTGCCGATAGAAATGCCCGCCGACGGCGCTGTCGTAACACGCGACGATATAGCGATCCATGCGCGTGGCCTGGAACTGGAAAAAACGCTCGACGGCCGGCAACAGGCGGCGAACGATCTGGCGGCGGATCGCTTCGCGCAGTTGCGGGTGTGCGACCGCGAGGTCGTTGCGCCGTTTAAGCCGATAATCGACGACCCTCGAAGTTTTCCCTTCCACGTCGAGCAGGAAGCCCGAGTCCTGGCCGCCGATCTTTTGATAAAACTGGATCAGCACATCGCAGAGCTGGAAGTCGAAGACCCGCGGCACGATCAACACCGGCGCATTCAGCGGCACGCCGGCAAAGTCTTCAACGCCAGGCAGGCCCTTCAGTACGTTGCGCACGGTTTGCCCATGTCCGTCGGGATACTCCCAGGGGATGTCGGCTATGGCCCGCAACATCGGATCGAGAATGATCGTCCGCGGCATGATGTCGCCGCCGAACAGGCGGCTGATCTCGCCGTCATAGTCGGCGAGAAAGGACGCCGCCGCGGTGCTCAGTTTCAGATAAGGCGTCGGGTCGGCGGGCGGAGCCGCGAGCACGCCGCAAAAGACCAGCCGGTCTTCGTGAAAGAGATTGAACACCTCAAGCATTTTGGCCAATTCGCGCTCGGCGCGCTGGTCGGCCGGCGAGCCCAGAAAGCTGAGCACAATCCAGCGGCCGGCCGCGACTGAAAGGCTGAACGAGCCTCCCGAGATGACGGGGGCGGTGAACCAGGGAACCGGATCGCCCAGGACGATCTTGCGGGGGCCGGCTTCAATCTTTTCCATATTGGCGCCTTCGCGTGCAATGCCGCCGCGTGCCGCATCATTCGCCGTCATGGTAAATTTTGTTCTAATATTCCGCCGACCGATTCGCCGCTTCCGGGGTCGATGTGGACCAGATCATTACAAATCCGCGGCCGGGCTCTGTTACCTCGCGGATGCAGGCTCTCGATCGTTCGATAGAGCAGAATCCCGATGGGCTGAAAGCCCGCTTCGAACGCGCCGGTCTCCGCCGCGAGCAGGGTCTGTTCGAAGAAGCCAAGCGCGACTATCTCGAATTGCTTCGGCGGGCGCCGACCGACTTTGGTGCGCTCAATGATTTTGGGACGCTGGTTCTCAACGCCGGATACAAGGAAGCCGCACGTTCGCTGTTCAGCGAAGCTGTCCGGCACCACCCGGATAACCCGACCGGGCGAGTCAATCTGGCAAACTTGTTGTTTCTCCTGGGCGAGCAGGAACACGCGCGAGCACATTTCGAGGCCGCGCTGCGAACCGATCCGAAACATATTCATGCCCATCGCGGCATGGGGAATCTCCTCGCTGAAGCCGGCGACTTTGCCGGTGCGCGCAAACATCGGGACAAGGGATTCAAAGATCATTTCTTGACGGCGCTGCCTTACCGCGGCAACGGGCCGGCTATCTCTGTCCTGCTTTTGGTCTCAGCCGCCGGCGGCAACATACCGACGACTTCCATACTCGATGATCGCCAGTTTCAGACCACCGTACTTGTCACCGAGTATGCCGACCGAAAGGTGCCGTTGCCGCCGCACGACCTGGTGTTCAACAGCATCGGCGACGCCGACTTATGCCGGGAAGGCCTCGAAGCGGCGTTTACGGTCCTCACCCGAACCGATCGTCCGGTCATCAATCATCCGGGCGCCGTACGTAGGACCGGACGCGCGTCAAATGCCGAGCGCTTGCAGGGCTTCCCTGGTGTCGTTGTTCCGCGAATAGCCACATTGCCCCGGCGGGTGCTCGCGTCTTCCGGAGCGGCGCCGGCCGTTGCCGCTGCCGGTTTTGGTTTTCCGTTTTTGATGCGGGCGCCCGGCTTCCACACCGGTATTTTTTTCGTCCGTGTCGAAAATCTGCAGGACTTGACGCGCGCCGCCGCGGAGTTTCCGGGCGACGAAGTATGCCTCATCGAGCAACTTGACGCGCGAGATGCCGATGGGTTCTTTCGCAAGTGCCGCGTGATGATCATCGATCGCAAGATTTATCCGTTGCATCTGGCAATTTCGCGCAATTGGAAGGTCCACTATTTCCGTGCCGACATGGCTCAGTCTTCGGAGAACCGTACAAAGGATGAAGCATTCCTGACCGACATCGCCAACTTCGTGGGCGCGCGGGGCATGGCAGCGCTCGAACGGATCAACGCAGCGCTCGATCTCGACTATTGCGGCATCGATTTTGCGGTGAGTGCCGAAGGCGACATTCTGTTCTTTGAAGCCAACGCGACCATGGTCATGGTGCCGCTTTCTGACGATCCCAAATGGGACTATCGGCGGCCGGCGTTCGACAACGTGTTCGCTGCAATCCGCTCGATGCTTCTGGAGCGGTCACGCCCCATCGATCGCCGAATATTAGCGCGAGCATGACCCTTGAAGGGTTTGCCCGGGATCGCTCCGTTTCGGTAATATAGTCCTCCGACGGCTGCCTATTTTTTAATCAGGCACTACAGCCGCGAGTTGCCGCGGCCGTGCCCAAATCCTGGTCGTCCGAAATTGTGTAGCTATTTCATAGCGACCCGCCTGCGACATCTTTGGTCCCGCGCTGGCACGAGCCTTGCGAAGCTCGCAACCGCCAATCGAAGAATGCCCATCGTCCTGATGGCCAGCCAGCAGCGGCGCCGCCGGCGCTCGCCTGCGTACACAGGGAGCATCTGATGAATTTCGACAAACTTTCCCGCCGCAACGTGTTGCAAGGAACAGCTGCATTGGCCGTTGGCACGGCGCTGCCTTTGCGTCAGGCCTTGGCGAAAGACACCACCATCGGCTTCATCTACGTCGGATCGCGCGATGACTATGGCTACAACCAGGCTCATGCCGCCGGCGCCGCCGCCTTGAAGAAGGTGCCCGGAATTAAAG
>JBAUGC010000627.1:0-1867 GCA_049679485.1 Xanthobacteraceae bacterium | reverse complement strand
TCCCGCCGGGTGGTTGCGCGGGGCGCAACGACCGGATAACGCGCCAAGATCACTCCGTCATCGCGGATCAGTGCGTATTGCAGGCCTTCGGTATAGGCGAGCGTCGAGAAGAATCGGAAAAAATTGCTGGGGAGAACGGAGACCTCGAGAACCCCGACGAACTCTCCGTCGTGCTCGATGCGCCGGCTAACCGTAAAGAATGGCTGGCCGTTGAACGCCGATTGATAGACCTGCCCGTAATAGGTTTCGCCATCGGGTTTGAGATGTGCCTGAAAAAAATCCCGGTCTGAGAAATTCTGGCTGGGCGAAGATCGCAACCAGGATGACACCAGCGCTCCGCCGTCGCTGCCGTAGATCCAAATCGACTGAATGACAGGTATTTCACTGACCAGCTTTTCAAGAAACGCATGTAGCGGCTCGTCGTGCGCCAGGATATCCGCGCCGGACATTCCGGCGATGCGGTCGGCGGCGGTGTTCGACGCCAGATCGACCAGCAGAAAGGTTTTCTGGGCTTCCTCCTGCTGAACGTCGAGCGACCGCAGGAGCCGCTCGTCGGTCAGTGATTCAAGATTGCGGTAGGTGCTCCACGACGCGAATGCGAACAGAAGGCAGGGAACCAGCAGCGACGCAGCCATGGCCAGCCGCACCAGCCGGATCGTCAGCGCTCGCGCCTGCATTGTGGTTGGGTGTCCCGCCGGAGAAGAAACCGTACGTTAATCGAGCATCCTTGCGCGCGCCAGATCAGAACGCCACTGCGGAGCGGCTGCTTCGTAAAATGCTAAATGGGCGCGCCTTTCGGATGGGTCAGCCATTTGACAATATACGGTGTTAAGGCATCATTTGCGGTACGCCGTCGGACGCCGGGGATGGGCGGCACCAACGGAGGTTGTCATGATCAACAGGCGCTGCGTAGTAACGTCCGCAATCGCGGGCGTTGCGACCATATTGGCTGTGGGGTTGATCGGCGCACCAGCCTCGGCCGCCGACAAGCAACTGAAGATCGGATTCGTCGGCGTCACTAGCGGCCCGGCCGCCGCTTGGGGCACCTCGAACGTCCGCTCGATGCAGACGCGCGCGGCCTGGCTCAATGAAACCGGTGGCGTCAAGATCGGCGGCGACACCTACAAGATCACCATTGTTACTTTCGATGATCAGAAGGACCCGAAACGCGCCATCGCCGGTATGGAAAAGATGGTGCAGGAGGGGATCCACTACGTGGTTGGTCCGAACGTCGACGACGGCGCGGCCGCGGTTCGTCCGGTCGCGGAAAAGAACGGTATCATCTATTTCCCTTACGCCTTCCCGAAGGAACTCTATACCAAACCGGCCTCGAATGCTGTGCTCGGGATGATCGCCAACTATCAATCGGGTCCGGCGATCTACAAATTTCTCAAAGACAACAAGGGCGTGAAGAAAGTCGCCTTTATTGCCGCCAATGAATCCGATCCGCTGAGCCAGCGTGATGGCGGTGTCGCGGCGGCCAAGGCGCTTGGTCTCGATGTCGTCGCCGACAAGGATACCTATCAGAACGGCACCCGCGATTTTACGCCTGTGCTTACGCCAATCGTGCAGCTCAAGCCCGATCTGATTGTACTATCCGGCGTTGCGCCGGCCGACGCGCCGCTGCTGATCCGCGCCACACGCGAACTCGGCTACAAAGGTCTGCTGTCAACCGAGACGGCGCAGGACGCCAAGGTCCTGCAGGAAGGCGCGGGCGATCTCGCCGACGGCTTCATCTCGGTCGGCGGCGCCTCGACGCCGGAAATCCGCTCGAAGACGATGGAGGAATTTATCGCCCGCTACACCAAGATGTTCGGCGAGTATAATGACGAGCAGAACACCAAGTGCTATGCGCTCGAATATATTA
>JBAUGC010000626.1:0-7540 GCA_049679485.1 Xanthobacteraceae bacterium | reverse complement strand
GCAGTACATCATCAAGGTGAACTGACGGCGGGTTTGCGCGCTTCGCGTTGCCGCCGGCCGGGCCCGCGACAGGCGACTGAACCGGCGGCGCTCGCGCCAGCGCGAAGGCGCCGCCGTTCACCTCAGGAGCAGCCGTAGTGGACCTCGCGATCATCGTAGCGATCGATTTCGTCTATGCCATCGCGACGCTGGCGCTGATCAGCCTGGGGCTCGCCATCGTGTTCGGCATGATGCGCATCATCAACCTGGCGCACGGCGAGTTCATGGTGATGGGCAGCTACAGCGCTTCGGTGGCGGTTCACCACGGTGTCAACATCTGGATCGCGATCCTGATCGTTCCGCCGATCACGGTCGGCATCATCGGCGCCATCATCGAACGCCTGATCGTGCGGCAGCTGTACGGCCGCATGGTCGAGACCATGCTGGCGACCTGGGGCCTGAGCCTGTTCGTCGTCGGCATCCTGACCATGATCTTCGGCGACATCACCGAGGGCGTGCCGACGCCGCTGCCGGGTATCACCATCGGCGGCTATCAGACCAGTAGCTACAGCCTGTTTGTCATCGCCCTGTCGGTTGCGACAATGGGCGGGGTGTACGTCATCCTGCGCTCGAGCCGGCTCGGGCTACTCGCGCGCGGCACTATGCAAAACGCCGATATGGCGGCAGCCCTCGGCACCGATACCTCGCGCATCTATGCCGTGACATTCGCGTTCGGCGCGGCGCTGGCGGGCCTCGCCGGCGGCGCACTGGCACCGGTTTCCGGAGTGTTTCCGACTATCGGTGGTTCCTATATCGGCCGCGCCTTCATCACCGTCATCGGCGGCGGTGCGGCGCCGCTGGTCGGAACCGCTACCGCGGCGACGTTGTTTGGCGTGATCAACCAAATCGCCACGTTTCTGTCCAATCCGGTTTACGGCGAGGTTGCGCTTCTCCTCGCGGCCATCGTTCTCATTCGCGCCTTGCCGCACGGCATCACCGGTCGCTATTTCCGGAGAAGCTTGTGACGAAGCTCGTGATCACGGGCCTGCGATCGAATTGGCGCCTGGTTGCCGTTGGCGTGGTGGGCGTCGTGCTTCTGATTGCGCTGCCGCTGTTGCTTGACACCTATACGCTTCTGCAAATCACGCTTTACGCCATCTTCGGCATTCTCGCGCTCAGCCTCGCCTTCATCTGGGGCTATGGCGGCATTCTCTGTTTCGGACACTCGGCGTTCTTCGGTCTTGGCGCCTATGCCTACGCGGTCGCCGTGATCAACATCGGTGAGAGCACGGCTCCCGCCCTGATCGCGATTGCGCTGCCGGCGGCGCTGGCCGCGGCGCTTGGTTATTTCATGTTCTATGCGCGCATCAGCGACGTCTATGTCGGGGTCATCACGCTGACAGTGACGCTGATCTTCTACAACGTCATCAATTCCACCGCCGGGCCGAAATATCACATCGGCGACGCTCTACTCGGCGGTTTCAACGGCATACCGAATGTGCCGTCGCTCAACGTTCCGTTCCTGCCGGACAACACGCTTGAGCCAGAGGGAATGTTCGTCCTGTCGATGATCCTTTTGCTGGTGGTCTATTTCGGCCTGCACGCCCTGCTGGCAACGCGGTTCGGACGTGTGCTCGTCGCCGTGCGCGAGAACGAGCAGCGCGTCCAGTTTTTGGGCTATGACGCACGGCTGCATAAGCTCGTGGCGTTTTCGATCGGCGGCGCGCTCGCCGGCCTCGCCGGATGCCTGTTCGTGTCCTGGGGCAATTACGTAAGCCCAACGGTTTTCAGTGTCGTCCAATCGGCCCAGATCATTATCTGGATCATGGTAGGAGGCGCCAGCACGTTGCTGGGACCTGTATTCGGTGCGCTTGCCATCTCCTGGCTCACAGTCGAAATCGGCACCCAGCAATTGGTCAACGCTAACGTTGTTCTAGGTGCCATATTGCTGATCTTTGTCCTGCTCGTTCCAAAGGGCGTTGCGCCAATGATCACCGAACGGCTGGTGCCATGGTTGCTGACATTGCGTCGCCGGGCCGTCCCACCACACGATCTGCCGCAAGGAAGCCGGGCATGAGCCCGCCGCTCATTGAAACGCGGGGGCTAAGCAAGCACTTCGGCGGCGTCCAGGCGGTGCGCGATATCGATTTCTCGCTGGCCGAAGGCGAGTTGCGTTGCCTGATCGGGCCGAACGGCGCCGGCAAGAGCACGTTCTTCAAGCTTCTGACCGGCCAGATCAAGGCCTCGAGCGGCTCGGTGCGTTTTCGTGGCAGGGAAATCACCGGACTACAGGCCCACGAAATCGCGCGCCTTGGCATCGGCATCAAGACGCAGGTGCCGAGCGTATTCAACGGGCTTTCGGTTCGTGAAAACCTTTGGATCGCAGCGGCCAGACATCAAAAAGGCAAAGCGATCACGCAGGCGGTCGACGCGAAAGTCGAGCGGCTCGCGCTCGGCCGCTTTGTCGACAAGCTGGTCGGCCAGCTCGCGCACGGCCAGCGCCAGTGGGTCGAACTTGGCGTGGTGCTGTGCGGCGACCCCGGCCTGATCCTGTTGGATGAACCGGCAGCCGGAATGACCGAGGACGAGCGCGGCCGGACCGCCGAGCTTATTCGCGAGATCAACCGCGACCATCCGATGATCGTGGTCGAGCACGACATGTCGTTCATCCGCACCATCGCCCGGCGGATTACGGTGTTTGATCGCGGCTCCATCCTGATGGAAGGCGACGTGGCGCAGGTGTTCGGTAACCAGGCCGTGCGCGATGTCTATCTCGGCAAGCAGGTTGCCGCATGATGCTCGAGGTCAGCGATATCCACGCCGGCTACGGCCGCATTCCGGTTCTGTCCGGGATCAACTTCACGGTCGGCGAGCACGAAGTGGTCGGCGTGCTCGGTCACAACGGCATGGGCAAGACTACGCTCTTGAAGACCCTGATCGGTCAGGTGCCGCTGACCAGCGGCCGGATCCGGTTGGCGAATGTCGACATCAGCCACAGCCCGCCGTTTCGCCGCGCCCGGGCAGGGCTGGGCTACGTCCCGCAGGGACGCCAGATCTTCCCGAGCCTGTCGGTCTACGAGAACCTGCGGATGGGCTTCGTCGAGAACGGGATCGACTCCGAGGAATCGATCATCAAGGACATCCTGGCGCGGTTTCCGCGGCTCGATCCGCTGATCGATCGTGTTGGCAGCGCGCTCTCTGGCGGCGAGCAGCAGATTCTCGCTTTGGCGCGCTGCCTGTGCGGCAGCCCCAAACTCCTGCTCCTTGATGAGCCGACCGAGGGAATCCAGCCGTCCATTGTCGAAGAAATTCTCGACATCCTGATCGGGCTGCATCGCCACCGGGGATTGGCGATCATTGTCGTCGAGCAAAGCCTCGATTTCATCCGCCGGCTCTCGGAGCGAGTTCTGTTGATCGAGAAGGGCGCGATCACAGGGGAGGTCCTGCCCGAGGCACTGAGCGACGCAAAAGAACTCGGCAGCTACATCGCCGCCGAGTGACGGGTTCTGTAAGAGTGGAGGAAAAAACGCGTGTCAAAGAAGCCCAAGGTCAAGATCGCCCATCTCGCCGGTCCGACGGCGACCATCCAGAACTCGCCGCCGCTGGTGACGTCAAACAAGGCGCGCCAGAAATACGGCCTATCGCCCCGGAAGAATCCGGATGGCAGCGACCAGCGCTTCGACATACTGCGCGCCCAGCGGCTCGCCGCGCCGGCCACGGTCTATGTGGAATGTTTTTCGGCGCATCCCCTCGAAGCCGACGCCGCGGAGATTTACGGCCCGCCTGACGGCTATCTTGACGCCAAGGGCGCCTTTCACAAGGAACGCACCAGCCCGCTGGATAAGGCGGTGTTCGAGATAGAAATCCACCCCGAGGACGGTGTCTATCCGCTGCCCTACATGGCGCGGCAGTCAAACGGACAGGCGTGGGAGGAAGAATGCACGGTGCCGGGCGCACCGGCCGAGCAGGCGCGTCAGGGCTTCTACCCCGACGGATCGCGCAGCTTCGAGGAGATCGACCGTTTGTCGGTCGGCGCGGCGGGCGTCGGCAATCTGATCTCGTCGTTCGCCGACGTCGATTTCTACCGCATGCTGCCGACCGGCGGCTACACCAAGGGCTTGCCGGCGGCAAAGCGCACCGATGTCGGCGAGGGTGACATCCCGCCCGAGACCCGCAGCAAGCACTTCTTCGCCTACAAGCCGTTTCATTTGGGCGAGGCGCCGCCGCGGCCGAGTCTTGCGCCGCTGACCAACGCGGCGCGGCGAATACTCGCCACCGGGAAATACGACGGCGCTATTTTCACCCAAGGCAGCCCGCAAGTCGAAGAGACCGCCTATTGGCTCAATCTCTTGCTCGACACCACGGTGCCGATTTGCGGCAACTCGGCGCAACGGCCCCACGGCGAGATCAGCAATGACGGGCCAAAGAACCTGACCGACTCGGTTGAATACATTGCGTCGCGGGTCTGGGCGGATGAAAACGGCCGCAACCGCGCCGGCGTCATCGTGCTGCAGGAGCAGCAAATCTTCGCCGCGCGCGAGGTCATGAAGGTTGACGCCCGGCCCGGCGGCTATGTCGCGACCGGCGGCCACGGCGGCATCATCGGTGGCATGGGCTATCACGGCGCGGCCGTGCTGCATTACGTGCCGGCGCTGAAGCACACCTATTTGTCGGAGGTCAATCTCTCGAAAATTCCGGCCTCCGTACCGGTCGCGCACACGACCGCCGGCGGCATCGCACTGGCACCAGTGAAAATCAGGGAAGCGAACGGCGATCTGCTCGAGGGCGCGATTCCATCGGTTACAATCGTCAAGGACGGCGGCTACTACGCCGAGGAATATTTCGACCATCCTTCGGTGACCGCCGACCTGGAGATGCAGATCGCCCAGAAGCTTGCCACAAACCGGCTCGGCGGTTTCATCATCGAGGGACTGACGCCCTACGGAGTGATGACGTCATCGGTTCGCCAAGCGGCGCTGCAAAAGGCGATCTATAGCGGCCTGCCGGTGGCGCGGGTCGGCCGCGGCAGCCCGGAAGGCTTCGCCGATCCGCACGAGTATTTCATCGCCGGCTCGAACCTGACCTCGACCAAGGCGCGGATGCTGCTGATGGCCTGCCTGTTGCGGTTCGGCAGCCTGCCGCCGGCGAAGGACCCGAGCAGTCCCACTGCTGACGAACTCGCGTCAATAAGAAAAGCCGTCGCCGCCTATCAGGCAATCTTTGACACGCACTGATCATCTACCCGGGTATATGTGCTGCAATGCTGCCGACGCTCTCACTCGATTGTGGCGGACCGCGGTTACGGCCGTCTGGTGGTCATACTAAAAAGAAAATCGCGTCGGAACCGATCTTTGCGCTTGTGGCGTGGCGATGCGGTACCGACGCGAGTCGTTCGGCTCAGACCTGATGATGTCTCCTAACCGTGACCCGCCGGCGTGGCATTTGGGATGAAACTAACCATCGTGCCGTGCACACCATCGCTCTGGAGTCCGAAGTTCCCTGTCGTGTAGTTGCCGGTCAAGTGAAGGTCGATGTGGCGGGCGCCCTGTGCGACATCAAGGATGCCACCGACGGTATTCGTTTGCGTCCAGGTCGCAGACGTAGCGTCTGGCCCCTGGCCGATGAATCTGATCCTGGACAGGTCCATCGAGTCCGATCCGACGAAGTCTTTGATGGTGCCTTGGAACGAATCCTGGTCGAGCACCAACCAGCCGGCGTGCGTGATTGACAGCCTGGCATTTGGTTCAAAGACGGCGCCAGCGTCCAATGTCAGTATTCCGCCATCGATCTTCGTACCGCCATCGACGGTGCCGCCCGACAACACTGTGACCTGCGCGGTGACTTTCTGGTCATGCGGATCGTTAGTCGCGAGGGCGTTGACCACGCCGCCGGCAGATATGGTGAGCGTGCCGCCGCTGCCGACTGTTACGCCGCTGTCCGTGCCGCCGGATAACACATTAATCGTGCCGCCTCTGCCGGCAACCGAGGTGTTGTCGGCCATACCACCGGCAGAGACGGTAAGAGTGCCGCCGGGGCCCACGTCTGCACCACTGTCGGTGCCGCCGTCAAAGACGGTGTACATGCCGCCATTAATGACTGTGGTTCCAGAGGCGGTACCGCCGCTAAATATATCCGCGATGCCGCCGTTGACGATCAGCCCCACGGCACTGCCGGATGCGTCCGCGGCCTCGGTTCCACCAGCGAGTATTTTCGCTCCGGAGGTCACGCCGCCGGAAGACACGATCTCTTCGCCGCTCGATGCAACCACAGTGCCGATCGCGGTTGCGACCATCCCATCTCCACCGACCTGCTGTACGCCGTCATCTTGCAGCGTCGTGCCGTTCGCTATTCCGCCGTCTAGGATGAGCGTCATGCCACCGTCGGCAGCGACTGTGCTGACGATAGTTCCGCCGCTGGAAACAACGAACTCGCCAGGGGAAACAACGACGTCACCGCTGGAGGTTTGGCCGCTACCGACGTCCACGACTGTGGTTATGACTGCCATTCGCAACTCCTTTTATTTAAACTTTTGATGCGCCCGGATCAGGCAACATCCACTTAGAATTGTAGCGAACGAAGTGCGTTCCCGATGACGTAGCGTTGTCGATAACGGCCGGTTAAAAAGGCTGACCTACGCAGTTGTGCGTAGGCGTCTGATCTGCTTGCGTTTGACATCAGGTTTTTCGAAATCACTGCGACCTCGTCCACAACGCGGGCGGCGGCACATCAGTCCGCCAGGCACCGGGCGGCCCAAGTCGGGCCATCAAGAACGCGGTCTCACGCGGAAATCGCTTCCCGCTCCCGCGCGATCTGTGCGGCTCGTTGTGGTTTCTCAGTTTTGGCCTTGCCACGAAGTCCGGCGGCGATGCGACGATTGATGCGGATGGGATTCGTCAGGTGCTCCGGCTTCGGCGCGGTCATCAACGAAATAAGTTTCGGCCACGACAAAGTCGCCGAGATTCAGAATATTCTGGCGAATGGCGAGCGGTAGCTTGTTGTCGTCGCGTATGGCGGTGGAGGTGAGACAATCGCAGCCATGGCAAAGTAAGAAGCTGCAACACGAGGGCTGCAGCCTGCGGTTACCTGCCTATCGGCGGGCTAATGGCGCATCGGATCGTGTTGGCGGCCGGCTTCCTGGATCGGCGGCGATTCCACTTCCCGGTGGGACATGACAAAACCGCGATCACGCAGGGCGCGCAGCAATCCTTTTGCCTGTTCCTCGGTCAAGGATTGGCAGAACGGCGTCCCATTTTCGAAAACGTATCCTGAGCCGACCTGCAAGCCGGCGAGTTCTCGGGCCAAAGCGTTTATATCCATCGGAACCTCCACCGCAGTCCAACCGGCAGCGAGCGAAATTCGTTCCCGGATTAATCTCGCAGAACTCACGGTAATGACCGGTTAAAAGTTACCGCACGATTGTGCGGATCTGTCGACGGATTGGGTCGTCGCGGCGGTCTTCGCGCCAACCGTCCGTTACGCAAACCGCCGGGCTGGCGGCTGCAGGGTCGCGGCGGACCGCCACCCAGCGATTGTCCGTGCGGGTTCGCTGTGCAGCTTCTCG